>CAYYPT010000073.1:0-12738 GCA_964473625.1 uncultured bacterium
TGTGGCGCCAACAACATCTTTCTGGGATTGCGGTGAGTTCATTGCATGTTCTCATATTCTTGGCGTAATGCACCCTCCTGGAGCTCCTCTTTACCTTCTTATCGGACGAATTTTAACCATGCTTCCATTCTTTAAAGATATTGGTCTCCGTGTAAATATTTTTTCTCCTTTCGTGAGTGCTGGTACAATCCTTTTCGCTTATTTGATTATCGTGCAACTAATCCAGCGCTGGCGTGGAGAAGCAAAAACATGGGAAGACAGACTCATCCTTTTCGGCAGTGGAGCATTCGGCGCACTGGCTTTTGCATTTACTGATAGTTTTTGGTTCAACGCAGAAGAGGCCGAAGTTTACGCATTCTCTATGTTTCTTGCTGCTGCCACTATCTGGCTTGCTCTTTACTGGGAAGAACGAAGCAAAAAAGCAGGTAATATGCTTCTCATTTTCTTTATTTTCTATCTATTTGGACTGACAACTGGTGTTCATCTTTTAAATATACTGACTTTTCCTTTTATTCTTCTCATAGCTTATTTTCACGAAAATCAGTCGGTAAAAAGACTCTTGCTTCTTATATTTCTACAGGTGACTGTGCCTATAACTCTTTACATTCTCTTTTTCCAGTTTGATCCTTCAAGAGTATACGGTCAAGCTATGCTCGCTCATCAAGCCAAAGCATGGAGCTTCTTAAAATGGTTTGGTTTCCTCTGGGTCACTGGAACTATGATTTATATTTACTTTAAAGATCGAAAAGCATTTAAAGCATGGTGGGTTGTGGTGGCTCTTGTTCTTTTAGGTTATTCAACCTATCTGGTGATCTATGTGCGAGCGGGGTTAGCTCCTCCTATTAATGAAAATAATCCTTCCACTCTTCAAGGGATGATGAATTACCTTGCTCGTAAACAATACGGAACTGAAAGTTTACTGTTGACTCTATTCCATCGCAACGCTGATTTCTGGCATTACCAGATACATAAAATGTATACCAGATACTTTGCCTGGCAGTTTATTGGCAAAGGGACTCATTTTGATTATCACGACCGCATTATAGAAATAATTAGTTTCAGGGGACTTTACGGTCTTCCTTTTATAGTAGGACTATGGGGAGCTGTTCATCATTTTTCCAAAGATTGGAAAAGAGCACTGGCAGTACTGGTTTTATTTTTCATCATGGGTTATGCTATTATAATTTATTTAAACCAACCCGATCCACAACCAAGGGAACGTGATTATTCATATGTTGGTTCTTTCTTCGCCTTTGCTCTATGGATTGGCATCGGCATGGCAGGAATCTTTGAGTGGCTCTCTGAATGGTTGAAAAAAAAGAAAAGTTCTTTTAAAGGAATTGCTTATGGTGTAGTAGGTATTCTACTTTTTGTTGCAGTACCATGGAATCTTTATGCATTTAATTATAAACCTCATAATAGAACTGGTAATTACGTAGCATACGATTATTCATATAATATTCTTCAAAGCTGTGAACCTAACGGTATCATTTTTACTAATGGTGACAATGATACTTTTCCTCTCTGGTTCCTCCAGGAAGTTTATGGAATAAGAAAAGACGTTCGCGTAGTTAATCTTTCATTACTTAATACACCGTGGTATATTAAGCAGCTTCGAGATCAAGAACCTAAAGTCCCAATGAACCTTAGCGATAGCGATATTAACCATCTCTATTATATACGCTGGAAAACAAAAGAGGTGAAAATTCCCCTCTCCGATGAAGTAAGAAAACGAGTGCTGAAGCGACTTAAAGCTGAGGGCGAACGCGTGGACGAAAAATCTTTTCCAAAAGCTCTTACTTTTAAACTGAGTCCCACCTATCCTCCTGAAAATCCACAGGTACTTAGGGTTCAGGACTTAATGGTACTGAGAATCTTAGAGGCCAATCAATGGCAAAAACCAATCTATTTTGCAGTAACAGTTTCCCGTGAGAATCAGCTCAATTTATATCGATACCTCAGGATGGACGGTCTGGCATATAATATACTACCTTATCCTGTTAAACATATCGACCCAGAGCTACTTCAAAGAAATATACTGGATAAATTTCTCTATAGAGGACTGAACGATCCCAAAGTCCATCTCAACAGAAACATAATAAAATTATTATTGAATTGCCGGCAGTCTTTTCTTCAACTAGCTCAATATTACATAACCCATAATCAAAAAGAAAAGGCAGCGTTTATTCTAAAAGAAATGGAAAAAAGAATGCCGGAAGAACATATCCCCTATTCTGATGAGCGAATCGCTCTTATGGTAGCCGATTATTACAGACGAGCTGGTCTTCCTCCTGAGTATGAAAAACGTATCAAGCATGTCCTACCGGGAAGACCTGTAAGTGTACAACAACAGCTCTGGCTAGCTGATTATTACTCCCAGGTTCTTCACAAATGGGACCGCTCCGAGGAAATCTTTCGCCAGCTTATTCAGCAAAATCCCAACAACGTTCGGGCATACTCTGGTTTATTTCATATGTATAAAATATCAAAACAGTACAATAAAGGTATTCAACTATTAGAAGATTGGATGCTGCATCATCCAATGGATTCCACTGCTAAAAAGGAATTAGATATAATGAAAAAATTAGCTGCCTCAGATACTGCTGGGAATCTTTCTCCAAACATTATTCCAGAAAAATAGAGCAGGGATTAATCTTGAATAAATCTATTCCCAAGGTAACGGTTATTATTCCACATTTCAATGGTGAGGTTATTCTCCGTCGTTGCCTTTTATCATTAAAACAAACTGTCTATTCTGATTATGAAATACTGGTTGTAGACAATGGCTCATCTGACAACAGCATAAAAATGGTAAGAACCAACTTTCCTGATGTTCATATTGCCACCAGCAAAACAAATCTGGGTTTCGCTGGTGGCTGTAATCTTGGAATAATAACATCAAAAAGTCCTTATGTGGTTTTACTAAACAACGACACTGAAGTCACCCCACATTGGCTTGATCGTATGGTAAATGTAATGGATACCGACCCCGCTGTTGGTGCTGTTCAGCCCAAAATGCTCTCCTTTCATAATCGTAAAAGATTTGACTACTGCGGCGCTGCAGGAGGAGAAATTGATATATTTGGGTATCCATTTGCCCGGGGACGGATATTTGAGTCCCTTGAAATAGACAATGGACAGTATGATACATCACCAGCTCAGATTTTTTGGGCCACTGGTGCCGCTACCCTGCTTAGACGATCTGCTTTAGAAAAAGTTGGTTTGTTAGAAGAAACTTTTTTCGCTCACATGGAAGAAATTGATTTAGATTGGAGACTCCAGTGGGCAGGTTACAAAATAGTAGTAGTGCCTTCCGCAATAGTTTATCATCAAACTGGAGCTACATTAAATAAAACACAGTTTCCCAAAATGGTTCTCAACCATCGAAACAATCTGTTAATGATCTTGCGGAATCACACTTTTGGCACTCTTCTATGGCTTTTGCCTTTTAGACTTATTTTAGAAACAATTACTATAATAGTATCTCCTTTCACAGGTGAGCCTAAAAGAGCTCTGGCTATATTGAAAGGCTTCTGGGGAGTCCTAACTTGTTGGAAGAGTATCGTCCGAGTAAGAAAAATTGTACAATCTATCCGGGTTATCTCAGAAGAGGTTATGCTCCATCGTATGTATCGGGGAAGCATTGCCTTAGCCTATTTTTTAAAAGGTATCAGAAAAGCGAGTGATATTATATGAGTAACCTTTTTTACAAAAGTTCGGTTATATAACTAAAATGCCGGTATCTTTTGGAGTTATACTTTGATTCGACAAATTCTAATTCAAAGTTTTAAAATTATTATAAGCGGATTTCTTATCGGGTTCCTTCTCCACAAGATCGGGATACATAAAGTTGCAACATATATTGGAACAGCTAATATATACTGGTTGGGTGGGGCACTTTCTCTATTTACAGCGAGTCATTTTTTAGGAAGTTTCCAATGGAAACTGTTGCTCTCTTCCGAAAGTATTCAGATTCCCTGGAAGAAAATTGTTTCATTTTATTTTGTAGGACTTTTTTTTAACAATTTTTTAATCAGCGGTCTGGGAGGAGATTTTTTCCGTATGATAGACGTCAGACGATACGCAAAAAATGGCACTGGTGCTGTTTCCACTGTTTTTTTAGATCGTTTCGCAGGATTGTTTGTATTGTCAGCCATGTCTCTTTTAACTGCACCTTTGGTACTTATTAGAGAAGAAAGCCGATCTTATCTGGAAATGCCTTTTGCTATCTTAGTCACAGGATGGATATTTGTACTTTTTTTCCTTTTTAACAAGAAATTTGCCAGACCTTTTGCCTGGTTGCTCAAAAAAATCATTCCTGAAGGAATCACAGCCAAAGTCAGAGAGGTTTATCAGAAAATCCACAATTTTGGTCGGAACAAAAAACTTCTTTTTAAAATCATCATTATATCTTTTGTAATTCAAAGCGCCCGGATCATGACACACTATTTGTTGGGGAAATCTCTTGGCATAAGAATCTCTCCTCTTTATTTTTTTCTCATAATCCCAATGGTAGCTATCATGGCCAGTCTCCCTATCAGTCTTGGTGGAGTTGGAGTACGTGAACAGAGTGGAGTTGTCCTCTTCGGTATAGTAGGAGTATCCGCTCTTCAGGCCTTTTCCATGGAATTCCTTGCCTATCTAGTGGCTGTTGTTTCAAGCATTCCAGGAGGTATAGTCTTTATGCTGAGGAGAAAAATAGAAACTTCAGCAGTAAAAAAATAGAGAATAAAGATTAAACTAAAGCTAAGGAGGACAAAACAATGAAATCCGTAAAATGGTTTTTAATTATTTTTAGTGTCTTATTAATAACCTCATGCAGTCTCAAACCAACAGGATGGTGGAAAGAAGGGGTTATTGCTGTAATGGCTGATTCTACCGATTGGGAAGCCCTGCAGGGCTCACTGCGAGGAGCGTTTGAACATATCATCAGAACTCCTCAAATAGAAAAAACATTTTCTTTAAAATATGTGCAAAAAAAAGATTTTGACAGATACACAGCATTCCGATACATTATACTCCTAGGAACTTTAGAATCTAAAGGAAGAATAGGTAAATTAGCGCAAAAAGTCATTTCTGATCCAGAAATAAAAAAAGGAGTAGAAAAAGGTAAATATTATGTTTTCGTAGAAAAGAATCAATGGGCCAGAGACCAAATAATGGCTGTCATAGTAGGCAAAGATATTCCAACTTTGCGCGAGAAAATCGAAGCTAATGCTAGCTTTCTCTATGCTATTTTTGATACAGATTTTAATCGTCGATTGAAGAAAGAGATGTTTGAAAGAGGCGAAAGAAAAAAAATCGAAAAACATTTGATGAGCTCGTACGGATGGAAATTACGGATACAACATGATTACTTTTTAGCGCAAGAATTTCCAAAAGATGGATTCCTCTGGTTCAGGCGTATGTATCCTGAACGCTGGATATTTGTTCGGTGGATTGATGGAGGTGATACAACTCTGCTAAATCCCAAATGGGTCGTTGGTGAACGCAATCGTATTGGAGCAAAATATTACGGCGGAGATAAAATAGCAGATAAGTATTTCTTTTCTTATAGATCTACCTTTCTGGGACGAATCGCCCAAATTACATCAGGGCTATGGGAAAACACTGCCAAGGTAGCTGGAGGTCCCTTCAAGAATTATACTTTCTATGATCCTCTCTCTAGAAGAGTTTACATGATTGATATTGCTGTTTTTGCACCAGGAAGAAAGAAAATGCCTTTTCTCAGACAGTTAGAAGTTATAGCTCATTCATTTAAAACAGTGTTTGATATAGAGACAACTGAATAAAACTTGCCAACATTTTAAAAAAGGCCGTTGAAATAATTTCAACGGCCTTTTTTGTCTTAATAATCAAACAACTTAGAAATCGTTCCAGAGATTACTTTGTGCATCTCTGGAACGATCTTTTTGCAATACCTAATAAAAATTAAAGCCTGCCCAAATACCTCATAGCTTTTGGCGCATATTCGCTATCCGGAAATCGGCTCACTAACTGTTGAAACTCTTCTCTCGCTGTAGATTTGTCTCCAATTTTCAAATGACACAACCCACTCATCAAAAGAGCATCATCAAATTTGTACGATGCTTTGTATCTCAAAACAGCATTAAAAGCATCAATAGCTTTGCGGTACTGATGCAACGCATTGTAGCTTTCTCCAATCCAATACTGACAATTGCTGGCCAAGCGATTATCAGGATCAGAATTCATAAGTTGCGTAAAATCTCTAATCGCTTCTTTGTACTGTCTGTTATAAAATTTCTGAAGAGCAGCTTGATATCTTTGCTTAAATTCCCTCGCACTCAACACTCCAAAAAAACCTCGTGAATAACCAGCATATTCACCAGCTACATTTCTAGAAATCTCTGCAATTGCCTTTTCATTTGATTCTACTTTTGCCTGAAGTTCTTCAATCTGGTTCATACGCTGTTCCATCTCCTCCTTAAGATTTTGAATTTTTGCCATTAACTGTCCAACTTCACTATTTGAGTAAGTTGTTTTGGTTTCTGCAGACGGTTGTAAACTAGCGCTGCCTCCTTTTTCAGGTTCAAAGAGTTTGGCCAGTGCATCTTTTTCGCTTCCAGTGGTATCCTCTTTAAAAAGATCATCAAGAGCAAGATCACCTGTACCAAGTGGGTATTCGATCTCCTCTTTTTTCTTCCTACTGGCAGATTTAAGTGAATATGTTAAACCTGATTTAGCCACCCAAAATTTGGATTTTGGATTAGAATTATCCGTAAAAATGTAGCGATAATCTCCACTAACATTGAAGATCCATTGATCATTAATGGCATATTCAACTCCCCCTCCCACAAAGGCGCCCCCATCATAATAGGGACCAAAACTAATTGTAGATAACTTTGAAGAGGATTTCCATCTGTAGGCTTGTAAACCGGCAAAAACAAAGGGCGATAAATGTTTTACGCTAAACAAATTGTATCCAGCTTTTATTTCTGCTGTAGGTAAAAGGGTTGTTTTAAAATTCTTGCAAGAAAGCATATCATCATAAATAGTACTAATACCTGTTCCTGCCGTAACAAACATTTTAGGCGAAATCTTGTATTTTAAAAAGAATTCCAAGCCAGGCCCAGCCGATGTACTTTTCACCCATCCATCTTGATGAGTAGCAACAAAACTCCCTCCTACCGCATCTGGTTTAACAATTCTCTGGAAAACTCCCTGTGCATTCACAGAAATATTTACTGTTGTCAAAAACACAACAGCAATAACAAACAGCAAATTCCGTTTCATTACTTTATCCTCCCTAAGGCAAAAAAACTACAAATTCTTCTAAGTGTATAGAAGCAAATATGTTGCCAAACTAACAAATAAACCTAAATATCTTCTTTAAGTATTTGTATTGTCAAGATTTATAATTATACTTTTTATCTCCCTATGTTTTTATTCTTTTGGCTCGCAAATGGCCGAAATTCTACCACCCTATAAATTAGCATAAAAATATAACAGCAACTGATTTTAAAATCAAGTTAAATTATTGTGATAATCAGAAAATCTAAAGATTCTTAAATCCTTCTGTGATTCTGGCAATTTGTTCAAATTTTTCTTGAACTTTCTCCAGACTCCCCCCCATTCTATATGTATCTTTGTCAAGTCTACCCTCTGGATCAAGTTCCTTCAATATATTGGGCTGGTTTAAATTGGGATTCTTATGAGAATACGGCCATAGTCTGAAAGATCCACCTGTAATCTCATCAATAACAGTAACTTTATTTTCAATAATGCCGTATTCCAGCTTAAAATCTACCAGTTGAATATCGTAATGGGCAAAAGCTTCTTCCAGATATAAAAAAACCTGGGCGTTTGTTTCTCGCATTTCTGCATAAATCTCACCACCTCTTTTAACCCGAATTATATAATCCACATATGCATCATCCAGCATCGGATCATGAAGAGGATCATCTTTATAATGAAACTGGGTAATCAATGGGTCGTAACGTGTTCCTTCCTCTGCATTGCCCCATTTTAAAATAGAACCGGCAGCTACCCGTCTTGTAACTACTTCAAGGTTAATTTTAAAATCCAACTTTTTTACCAGACAAACTTTTTCTTCAGGACTATCAATATAGTGAGTTCTGACACCTTTTCTGTTAAGAAACTCAAAAATATCTCGGTTAGTTTTCCAGTCAATAACTGCCTTCCCTTCAATAACATCATGCTTTACACCATCTCCTGCTGTGATGTCATCTTTAAAAACCATGTAAACTGTTTTCTCATCTTCAGGATTCTTATAAATAATCTTTGTTTTTCCCTCTGCTAATTTTTCCAGAGAATTAAAATCGATAGCCATTGTTAAACTCCTTTCCCAGCTAAATGTTCAAATAAAATTTTTAAACCTATCCCAATCAAAATAAGGCCCCCAATGATTTCAGCTTTATTTTTGAAAAAATGACCAAAACGATCACCGATAAAAACACCTACCAGTGATAGTAAAAAAGTTACAAACCCTATAACAGCTATTGGAGTAATGATAGAAACTTTTAAGAATGCAAAACTCATCCCCACACCTAAAGCATCAATACTGGTAGCTATAGAGAGTATTAACAAGACAGTAAAATTTAAAGGATTAATTGTCTTTCTGTTGGACTCTGTTTTAAAAGATTCATAAATCATTTTACATCCAATAGCACTGAGAAATCCAAATACTACCCAGTGATCTACCCCAGAGATAAAATCTCGCAGGCGAAGCCCTGCCAACCATCCTATTAACGGCATGAATGCCTGAAAGAATCCAAAAAATATAGCTATTCTAAAAGCGTGTTTAATTCGCAATTGCTTTATTGTAAGTCCACTGGTAATGGATACAGCAAAAGCATCCATGGCTAAGCCGACTGCAATAAAAATAATTGTAACCATCCACAGAAGGTACAATTTTTCACAATTCAAATCAAGAAAAAATGCATAACAAGACTAAAATTTTCAAATGCTAAGCAAGAATTTTTTACTTGATTTTAGATAAAGATGCAAACTATATTATGATCGAAAAAGAAGACGGAAACCCTGGCTGGAGCGCTCAATCTTACCTAAAAATTGTTGACGACAGTTTAATTGTTCTTGGGAAAAAAATGATAGATGAAGCTGACTCTTCTCAATCACAGCATGGTTCAAACTATTATTACCCCTTCCCTCTGGAATACGGTACTAAATGGCAGAGTGTTAAATACGACACTATGGGACTCTGGGGTGTTATTGAAAACCAAAAATACTATAATGAAGTTGATGCATACGGTACTCTCAAACTCCCTTCAGGCGATTATGAATGCCTGCGGTTAAGAACATCGGTTGTCCAGATGGATGGTTCATATATGGGATTGAAATATTATTTTCTTTCGAAGGACTATATTATTATGGCTATTGTTACAAGTCAACCCAATGATACTACATACAACTTTTCAAATGCGGTGGGTGTCGAATACTATACAGGATTCACAGGCATTGGATTCCCTAAACCTCGCACGGTTCACCCGGAACATTTTCAATTAGCCCAGAATTACCCAAATCCATTTAATTCAGTAACAACTATTACATTCGACCTCCCAAAGGTTGTGTATGGCGAATTATCCATTTATAATATTGCTGGTCAAAAAATCAAAACTTTACGTTATGGCCGGTTTTTAAGTGGACGCCACCAGGCAATTTGGGATGGAACTGATTTCTCCGGGCAGCAAGTAGCAAGCGGCACATATATTTGTAAATTTACCAGTTCAGAATTTGAGGCGTCAAAAAGAATGCTGCTATTAAAATAATTTCACTTTCACAAGGATGCCATTCACTCAACGTGATGGCATCCTTATTAGCTCCTGACAGAACTCATAATCCTGTAGGGATATTAAAGTTCTTTGTTCCTTTCTTTTCCTCTGTGAAAATGTTATACCATTCCCTTGCGCTTTCAAATAAACCATATTTTACACCATAGATAATAAAAATTTTGGACTGCGACGCTTCGGCGTCGCTTTAAAAGCAGCAACATGTTACCGCAATCCATAAAAAGAGAATACCTATATCTTTGGTAGAGAAAATATAAATATAGAAGTTTTTTCATTTATTTTTTCGTATTTTTACTTGACATTAAAGAAATTGTTTATTATAATTTGCTTGATTTAGTTATTTGTTAATCACCACCCCCTCCCCTATTTTACATCTTAGATACTGCAGCTTGGTTTGGGTGGGAGATTCCTGTGATTTAACAGGATTGTGTCATGGTCTTACCCAGAGATAAAAGAAAACCCGGATTATTGGATAAGGTGTGGTTTACACTTCAAGTAACGACTAATTTAAATTCGGCGGCTATTTTTCTATTATTCGGCCGCGAACCACAACATCCACACGGCCTGCCTCGATCCGCCGAAAAAAACGAATCTACGGAGTTGGTGATGGGGAGGTTGGAAGTTAAACAGTGAGGTAATTCAATGCACAAAAAGATATTTTTACTTGGCACCAGCATCCTGTTGATAATTTATGCAATGTCTATTGAATTATATGCTCAGGTTAGGGTGCGTGGTTATTACAGAAAAGATGGAACCTATGTCCGCCCTCACATACGTTCTTGGCCAGATGGGAATCCATATAATAATTACTCTTTTCCAGGAAATTACAATCCAAACACTGGCAAAACCTCTACAGGTAATCCTGAAACATACCTGAAGAATTACTATAAACGGAATAGCTACTTTTCTCCATCTCATTCTACGCGCTCAACATCTTCTTCTTATTATCCTGCTACAAAGACTTCGGAATACGATATTGCCCCTCCAACCTTTCCAAGTGTGAATTCCCTTCTTGTCGCTCTAAGAAATAAAATTAATGAGAACATCGACTACGATATAAATACCCAATTACTCGAGAATTTGATAACCACACTACAAGACCTGAAAAAACAAATATTACACAGAAATGCAAACTCTCATTTGGGCGATAATACAGCATTTAAAAATTTTTCGAGCCCATCTTCGTCAAAGCAATACCATAATTATAACAAAACCTATCATATAATAATCTATTCTGAAACGAGCAGAGAACATGCCGAATTCAGGGTTAAACAAATTCAATCAAGTTATACCTTTAGTGGATATCAAATCAAGGTATTACCAGCGGTAGTAAATGGTAGGCAGTGGTACAGAGTTGCACTTGGGAATTTTAGCACGTATGCCGAAGCAAAAGAAGAATTCTCGCTTTTATCAACAAGCATTCCAAGTGATTCTTGGATTTTGAAAATTGAATATTAGCAGTGGATATTCTCATTACTTAAAGGAAGATCATATGTAAAGAATCATCTTATTTATATTTTCGTTTTTTTAACGTCGGGTGGTGTCCTGTATAGCAAAGCTATAACAAACTTACTGCGTGTGGCACTACCACAAAGGCTGCACCACACGATAAAGATTAAATATGATGGTCACCTGTTGTAAAAACCAGTGAGCTCAAGCGTTATAAGGCAGAAGAAATAAATGTTATTCCAAAATTATAAAAATCTAAGGGCAATTACTAATCTTGATAATCGATATTTATTAGATGCTATTAGTACATTGTTTGCCCGACATGATTTTCATACAAGTGAATTAAGCAAAATTAACATTGAAGAATCAAATTCTCTATGGGATAAATTCATAAATAATAGATCGATTGATGACTTAGATGAGAATGAGCTTGAAGAAGCTGATAAGATATTAAAACCAATTTTTCTTTTTAATGAACATAATTATAAGCTAATTAGAATTATTTATACACTTGAAGCATTATTTTTCTTTATATCTCGAGCTAATAGAAATGATATTTTAAATAAATTAAGCAAAGCGGAATGGCATGAAAAACATGAAATATTAACAAGGTTTCTTTGGATATCCGAGCAGGATAAGAATATAAAGATTTACAGTAGACCTTATTTATGTGAAGTCGGAAGTAATATAAATCGACAAACAATAGATCGTGAATTTCATACATATCTTGTTTTTGCACCATTCTTTAATAAGCTGCACAAGAATGAGATTTTACTCCTTGGGAAATCAAATTTTCCCGATTTTATTTCAGAGGATAAATTTGAACATCAAATAAGTTTTGAGATCACAGAAGCTCTTCCTGATTCTAAACTCATTCTTGAGAGAAAACAATTTGAAATCTTATCTGACAAAATTAAATCTGATTTTGGTAAACACAATATTACTATTTCCTTTTGGACAAGGCCGTCTTGGTCATATTTAGTAAATAACTATAAGAAATTAAAGCATTGGTGTTCGAATATTTTTACAGAGTATACAAATGATAAAAATGCAACTTCAAAAATATTTCGAAATGAAAAATTAAAAACATCCATAAGTTTGAGGAATAACAAGATAGGAATATATATCCTGGATAGTAGTGGTGATGGAACTGGCTTACCATTTGTTGGCGATATTATTGAACAGAGAGTTTCTCAGATAATAAATTCAACTATTAGAAATAAGATATCAAAAAAATATGCTGTTAAGAGCATATTAGTTGTATACGAGAATACAGGGCTCTTTGCCGTTGAATTTAATAACGTAATTACTCGGTGTAATGAATCAAATGTTTTGGACTCACAGAATATGTTCCAAGAAATATGGATTACAACAGATCAGGAATCTTATTTATTGTTTAAAAAATAATGGTTTATACCTCTGTTAGCACAAGCGCGCCTCTGAAACTCATGTTAGGCAATAAATAAATATAGGATAAGTGACAGATGTGGAATTGGATTTT
>CAYYPT010000074.1:0-12444 GCA_964473625.1 uncultured bacterium
CAATATTTATTGCTTTAGGTGCTGACCACAATATTGTAAAAAATTGTGAGATGACTAAGACTCCTGTAGGCATACAGACCTATGGTCAGCATACCCTGATCACACATAACTACATACACGATGATAACGTACCAATTCGTCCTCATTGGGGGCCTATATGCGTTGTTGTATGTACCTCAAACAACGAGATATCCTACAATCGTTTTGAAAACTACTGTGCGCCGAGTAATGAGTACGGCCATGACGGCGGAGCTATCGAAATCAATGATGGGGCTTACGATAAAGTTAATCTTAAAATTCATCATAATTATTCATCGGGGAATCAGGGATTTATCGAAAATATTCAAAGCAAATGCCTATCTAAAAATTGGATTATTGCCTATAATGTTTGCGATGATTATCAATCCTGGCTTGGTTTGACAAATGTCCAAAATATCAGGGTAGAACACAATACAGTAATCCGTACTAAAAAACATGCTGGGTATAATGACTTTTGTTGGTTCAATGACTATCTTGGGCAAAATACCGTGTTCTTCCGCAACAATATCTTTGTACTGGGCAACGGAATTCCACCTGTTTACTATCATGGAGATGGGGAAAAACAAGATCACGACCACAACCTCTATTTTTGTATTGACAGAAAAACATTTGAAAAGGGGAAAACTTATAGCGTTTTAGGAGCACCACTTGGCCCTGGAGAAATTATTACCAATCCTTTATTTGTTGATTTCGAGAATCGTGATCTGCATCTTAGAGCAGGCAGTCCTGCAATTGATAGTGGTGTTAATCTCGGTTACAAAAAAGACTTTGATGGAAAGCCAGTTCCATCAGGAAAAGCACCAGATATGGGAGCATATGAGTATCAAAAAGATTAAAAGGAAAAAGACATAGGGAGACATAGGAAGAAAAATGAACAACCGATTATTAATTATTGTACTGGCCGTAGTTCTTACTCTGTGCTTTGCTGGAATGGTTCTCCTGGTCTCATGCAGTGTAAATCCATCAAACACCGATAAGACCCTTGTAGCCTGGGTGTCTCTAACCAATACTGATTCTATGGAAGGATCAGTTCTTACTGTCCAGGATGGTGATCGGTTTGACGGTATAATTCTTTCAGAAGGAAAATGGGTAGCCGGTAGTGAGGATAATAAGCGTACAGATCTGAATATGGGAATCCCCGTACAGGAATCTGACACAACTGGGAAGTTGGTCCAACTGGCAATTGTCTATAAGGGATCTGAAATACTGATGTATCGAAACGGTGAATTAAAATCCACCTATCCGGCAGAAAATATTGATCTTTTAAGCAGTAAAAAAAATTTTGTTGTTTTTGGATGGACCCATGCCGGCGGAAAAGCCCAGATTTCAGAGGCGATCGAAGATGCGCGAGTCTATAGCCAGGCTCTGTCAGAAACCGAATTAAAATCGTTACAGCCTAATAAACCCTCAAAGCTCAATCCATATGCATGGTGGGATTTTGAAGGCGAAAAGCTAAGGGAACGGACCGGGAGATTTTCATTCCACAAGAGATCTGGAACAACCTGGGAGGGTATTTTTAATACAAAATTTACAGAAGGAAAATTGATTATTGGTAAAAATGGTTATGTGAACGCATTAAGAGACTATGTCTCCGAAATACCTCAGTGGCCTGAAAATCCACCTGAGGACTGGTTAACGTTTCACTTAGCCCATCCTGGTCCTGGCATAGCATTTCCTGGAGATCCAAATGCAGCTTATTTTTACAAAGGTAAATATCATTTACACTATATATATAAAAGTTTGTACGGTTTTGCTTATGCACACGTTGCAAGTGATGACATGGTACATTGGAAATGGCATCCGACGGTGCTTATTCCACCGATTACCGGACATGGTATGTTCAGCGGAACTGGTTTCTTTACAAAAGAGGGACAACCGGCAATGATCTATTATGGCCTAAAGAAAGGGAATATGGTCACCTTTGCTCTCGATGACAATCGTGATTCATGGACAAAACCTGAACCTGTGATTGCCAAAGATGATGCAGGAAAACCTGTTGATATTAAATATTGGGATCCTGATTGTTGGCTGATGGTGGATACCTATTATGCAATCTCTGGAGGTAGAAATCCTGAATTGATGAAGTCCGATGATTTGAAAAACTGGAAATATCTTGGAAAACTGCTTCATGAAGATTATCCTGATAATCTCGGTGTGAGCAGGGACGAGGATATCTCTTGTGCAAATATGTTCAAGATTGGTAACAAGTGGATGCTGTTATGTATCAGTCACAGACTTGGCTGCCGTTATTTTCTTGGAGATTTCAAAGATGAAAAGTACCTCCCGGATTTCCATGCAAAAATGAATTGGGTAAATATGGACTGGGAAAACGGACCTGCAGGTTTGGTTTATTTCGCTCCTGAGTCAATGCTTTCTGAAGATGGCCGGCGGGTTATGTGGGCTTGGCTCATCACTAAGTCTTCTCAAACAGGCATACAATCATTACCCCGTGAATTGGAGTTACCCAAAGATGGAATTCTACGTATCCGACCATTAAAGGAGCTTGAGTCCCTCCGATATGACGAATTGGTAAGAAGTAATTTCAGGGTTAAGAAAGGTGAAAGGCTCATTTTGGATGAGATTAAAGGGGATGCAGTTGAACTGGCTTTTAACATATCCGCCCCTTTACCCAAAACATTCGAAATAAACCTGCTGGGTGATGAGAATGGGAAAGATGGGTTGAGTATATCCTTTGGTGCTGGCCAGAAAACCCTGAGTATTGGATCCATCAAACCGCCATTCGAACTCGAAGACGGTGAAGATCTGAATTTAAGAATTTTTATAGACAAAAACATCGTGGAGGTTTTCACCAACGACCGGCAGGCAGCGGCCGTAGCTCATGATCATATTAGACAGAATCCCAATATTATGATAACATCCAATGGTGATTTACTGATCAATAAAGTCAAAGCGTGGAAGATGAAATCCATCTATTAAAAGGATTTGACAGTTATTTTCTTGAATAGGAAATCAAATTGTAGAAAAATCGGTAAAGTAAGAATGGTTTCAATGAAGTGTGTTTTGAAAACTTACTATTACTGGTTTCTTCTTTATTAGGACAAGACAGGCAAAAAGTAATTCTCGACAGTGATTTGGGAGATGACATTGATGATGCTTTTGTTATCGCTCTTGTTATCAGTCCGGAATTTGAGGTGCTTGGTCTTGTAATGGATTACGGGAATACTCCCAAGCGTGTCCAGATTGCCTGTAGATTGCTCTATGAGATTGGACGGGAAGATATTCCAATAGTAATCGGTAGAAAAACAAAGGAGCATTATTCCTCACAATTTTATTGGGGGGAAGGATTCAAAAAAATTAAACCAGTTAAAACAGGTGCTGCTGATTTTATTATACAAAGTCTGAGGAAATATTCTAAAGATGCTATTCTGTTATAGATTAAAGTAAAAAACCCAACAGCAGTATTGGTATGTATATAAATGAAGATGAATTTGAATTATGAAAAGGTATTTGAATCAGAATTTTCATCGAAAAAATTGATTAGAATGCACCGGATTTATTACTGCCAGGGGCCTTTGTTTTTGAAAGTAAATAGCGGATGGAATAAAATAAAAAAAGGAGACGTTATGAATAATCAACATAATTTGAGATTCAGAAATACGTTTCATATGAATGGTAGTTTTTTATTTCAATTATGGCAAAAAGTGCTGGTTGTTTTCATTCTGCTGTTTACAGTAGTAACATCTGTGTCTAATGTGCAAGCGCAAAATTCTGTTGTTAAAGAGAGGCGTTTAAAGGTTAGTGATTATCGTAACAAAATGATGGCCGGCTGGCTCGGCCAGATGGTAGGGGTCGGCTGGGGTGGCCCCACGGAATTCCGTTATCAAAGCCGTATTATTCCTGAAAATGAGGTCCCTGTATGGCAGCCAAAAATGGTAAATGTTTGGGGGCAGGACGACCTTTATGTTGAAATGACATTCCTGCGTTCCCTTGAAATTTATGGCCTTGATGTATCAATGCACCAGGCTGGTATTGACTTTGCCAACAGTAAGTACGAACTATGGCATGCAAATAATGCAGGCCGTAATAATTTACGTAACGGCATTGCACCACCCGATTGCGGTCACCCGGAATTCAACAAACATGCAGATGACATCGATTATCAGATTGAAGCCGATTATTCAGGTTTGATCGCACCTGGACTGCCTAACACTGTTATTGCTCTTGGTGAAAAATTTGGACGTTTGATGAATTACGGAGACGGACTATATGGTGGTCAGTTTGTGGGAGGGATGTATGCGGAAGCCTTTTTCGAGAATGATCCCTTAAAAATAGTTAAAGCAGGGCTGAAGTGTATTCCACAAGGTAGTCAATATGCAGAGGCGGTTAGAGATGTAATAAAATGGCATGCTGAAAATCCTGATGACTGGCAAAAAACCTGGCAGCTTATTAATGAAAAATACCACGATAATCCGGACTATCGGCGATTTTCCTGCACAGGGAAGGAAAGTAAATTTGATATTGATGCCAAACTCAACGGAGCATATGTTGTTATGGGGTTGCTTTATGGGAATAGCGATCTTGATAAAACTATCATTATATCGATGAGATGCGGTCAGGATTCCGATTGTAATCCCTCAAGCGCTGCCGGCGTAATTTTTACCACCGTTGGTTATGATAAACTTCCGAAGCGTTTTACATCCGGGCTGGAACGGGACAAGAAATTCAGCTATACGGAATATAATTTCCCAATGTTAATTGATGTTTGTGAGAAATTGGCAAGAAATGCAGTATTGCAGGCAGGTGGACGTATTGAAAAGAATGACGATGGTGAAGATATATTTGTAATTCCTGTTAAAGAACCCCAACCCAGCAAGCTTGAACAGTGTTGGGAGCCCGGTCCAATCACAGGCACACGTTTTACCAATAAAGAACTTCCTCAGTTACAATGGAGATGGTTTTTCAGACTGGGTTTGTGGCTGTTATTTGTTCTGGCGTTATTTTCGTTAAAGGAAAATCGTAAACTAAAGGCTTTTTGGATTGTTGTTCCACTGATAACAGTATTGATTTTAAGGTTAATCTTTAACCAATTTTTACCGTTGGACTTTCTTAAAGAGGCTATTGATCCGGTTTTAATTGTCAGCTTTTCGATAGGAATAGGTCTGTTGTTTTTACTTGGAGAAAAAATTGCACGATTCAAATGGATTGTTCCTTTTGGCTTGGCTATTGTGGTTTTTGCTGCAGCGGGACTCATTGGAACAATGGACAGTTGTAGAGGTTTTTATGATGAAGCAGCGAAAACATTTTTTACAACTTATTTTTCCTGGGCAGTGACACTGCTGTTGGGAGTAACATTCACATCACTTCATTGCCGTAAACAGTACAGTAATAAACGTTTCCTTTTATTTATGCTGATGTGGACAATAATCTTAAAAATCATTTTAGATGCAGCCGTTGCTGCCACTACATGGGGTTTTGATGTTTTATACAGATATTTTATTTGGATACTTATTTTTAGTTTTGTGATGGGTATTGTACAGTATCTGTTTATGCTGCCTTTCTGGATGCTGGCCTTCAAAAATAGAATTTATAATCAGCGATTTCGGAATTACCTCAAGTTGCCGGAAGATAATCAGTCAAAATAATATGTTTTTTGACTGTTATTAATGGAGGGTTTTTAAAACCGGAGGAATGAAAATGGATAATAAACTATATCTGTTTTGTTTAGTTTGTTTAGGAATTTTAATAGGAATACACACACTTTCATTTGGTGCTGATGTGAGAATTAAGGCAATCCCCAATGAATCGACACCCAGAACAATTATACTTGAGAATGACAGCCTGTCCATGAAGATTTCATTGGACTGGAAGCTGAGTGTTAAATCCTTAAAATTTAAAAAGAAAAATATTGAACTGATACAATCAGATACGCCCATGCCTCTTATTGGTATTGAGAACCAATGGACTCTTTTTAATGTAGGATTTGGCATACGGAACGTTTCAATTCAACGAACTAAAGAGTTTTCTACTGTACTTATTCATGCATACTCCAATTATCTGGAAAATCCCTTCCACATTTTCGTACAACTCAGCATTGGTGAGAATCCAGAGATCAAAGCTAAGATATGGTTGGTGAATCGTTTTAAAAAGGGTTTTTCAGATATTTACAGAGGTGGTAAAACAACTGTTGTTCCTGGAATTCCGTGGCTTGCTTTCCTATCCCCTGATCCAGGGGGAGTTCGAAAAGTTTTATATCCAACTGAAGAGAGCTATTTACTTACAAGTGTGTCTGAAAAGTTAATGGAAAATTATCACCCTGTGCATGAATGGGAGCGTCCTCCAGAGCCAGGACCTGTGAAGCTCTACTTCCTCTGGGGAAATCCTATCCTGCCAACGACTGTTGAATTTCCCAAACTTAATATAGGTGTTTTTCTCTACCGAGAGAAATCGGATATTCCCTGGCACTTTGACTCTATAGGAAAAGCTCTATGGCCATCCCACACAATGAGAGTAGCTGAAGGTGATACAATACATATCTTTGAGGGGGTACTTTCCATTTTTGAAGGTGATTGGCATAAATCGTATAACTGGTTTAAAAATCGCATCCGAAGTAATTTCGACTTTACATATTATAAAAGACCAGGATATATGAAATTCCGGAAGGATTTTCTTGCATATTTCTCGTTTATCTATAATCACATGATTTATGATCCTTACAAAAACCGTTTCATGCCCAAACGATTTTTGCAGAAAGCAAAGCGTGAATTCGGCGGAATTGATCAATACTGGTTCTGGCATTCATACCCGAGAGCAGGTGTGGATCCAAGAGACCAATTCGATCTTTATGAAGATCTGCCGGGCGGCATGAAGGGATTAAAAGAATTTATATCTACCTGTCATTCTATGGGAACCCATGTATTTTTAGCATACAACCCCTGGGATAAAATTCGGAAACGAAAAGATATGTATAAAAAACAGGCTGAAATCCTGGGCGCTGTTGGTGCGGATGGACTCCACCTGGATACAATGAGTAAAGCGGATCTACCTCTTCGCACTGAAATTGATAAGTACAATCCTGAAGCACAGTTTGTTACTGAGGGCAGACCTTCAATAGAGGGTCTGCAATTTACAACAGAGAGCTTTGATCATCCCATTCATTGCCGCCCCATGCCTGTTGTAGATCTATTACGGTTTATCATTCCTGAGCATCAAGTATTTAAGATTGTAAGGTGGGACCGCAACCGCAGGCCGCTGATTTATAACGCACTATTCAATGCTACTGGATATGCCGTGTGGGAAGATGTTTTTGGAGAGATGAATTTGCCACCGTGGGATGAAAAGATTTTGATAACACGGTACAACCGCATTATGCACGATTTTGTTCGTGCAGTCACCTCGAATAATGTAATGCCCCTCATTCCAACTTTGCGAAAGGATCTTTTTGTAAATGGATTTTTTACTGATGAATTGTACTTTTACACACTGTATCAAACACAACGTGACAGCATATCCCATTTTTTTGACAACCGTATGATCGGTCCACTGTTTTACATAAACTTACCTGATGATTGGCACATTGTTGATGTTTGGAACAAACGGCCTGTTGAGATTCGTAAGATCAAAGGAAGAAAATGTGTTTTTCTGCCACAAGAAATGCCTGAAGAAGTAGGTTGCTTTGTGGCAACGCCTAAGAGAATACAGGTATCACAAAAGAATGGAAAATGGATTGCCCAAATACCAGGAGGTGCATCAGGTACACTTGAATTGGTGGGAATTGATATTACGAAACGGAACATTATAGGTCCTGAAGTAAATGCCGATAGTCTGCTTGTGTTTGATATGAATAGTGTTAAGAAAAGTACTGATGGGTATGTAATGATTCAATATCGCAATGACAATAAGGAGGTGAAGGATGTTGCGCTGGTCAAAGTTGGTTATTAATAGCAATCTTCTGATTGTTTTTTTGTTTTGCTGCATTCTCCCTTTAAAAAGTCAGGATGCTCCGAAAGGGATGGTACTTGTGCCCGGAACTAAATTTCATTTTATTCAGGTTAATCGATGGCGTGAGGGGTTACAATTACTACCTTATAAAGAAGGCCCTATTGGTGATGCCTATGTTGAAGATTTCTGGGTAGATTTGGATAGTTTTTACATTGACATTCATGAAGTAACGAACAAACAGTACAAGGAGTTCTTGGACGCTACAGGATATAGACCAAAATGGCCTATGAATTTCTTAAAAAATTGGAAGAACGGAAAATATCCCAGAGGAAAGGCAAATTATCCAGTTGTTTATGTTGACTATTGGGATGCAAAGGCTTACGCAAAATGGGCAGGCAAAGACCTTCCCACAGAAGCACAATGGCAGTATGCTGCTCAGGGTACAGATGGGCGCATTTTCCCATGGGGGGATAAATGGGGTCCGAAAAAGGCCAACGTGAATTCGAATGGTACGAAACCTGTTGGTTCCTATCCGGAAGGTGCGAGTCCATTTGGTGTGCTGGATATGGCAGGTAATGTGGCGGAGATAACTGATAGTTTCCAAGATGATGGTTGGCACTGGTTTTCTTATATTCGTGGAGGCAGTTGGTTTCAATCATTCGCTAGTCTGTGGTATATGGAAAATGGCATTGTGACAAACCAGCAGCGATTAAAATTCTGGTGGCTGAATCCTGGATTTAATAGATCACCTGCGATTGGTTTTAGATGTGTTAAAAAGGTAAAGTGATGGCAAAAAGACATAGGAAACAACGGTCAGCTCATATTGCACAATCACTGGATATTCCACAAGATAGTTCACCTACACTTAACCGGATATCACTGTTTTTAATTTCAGCAATTGCTGTACTCTTTTTCATGTCCGGTATGACAGGTCTTATCTATGAGGTGACCTGGACGCGTATGTTCACTGCAATATTTGGAAATACAACTTATGCAGTGAGTGCAGTGTTAACCGCATTCATGGGGGGACTTGCCCTGGGAAGTTTTATTATTGGAAAGTTCATCGATAAAAAGCATCATCTTTTAAAAATCTACGGGATACTGGAACTTGGGATCGGTCTATCAGCACTTTTAATGCCTTTACTTCTACACATTTTGAATGAGTTCTATACAATTTCATACCAACATCTTCATTTTTCCGTATGGCAGCTTCTAATTATTAAAACTGCAATGTCCTTAGCTGTTTTATTGGTTCCGACTTTTCTTATGGGAGGCACTCTTCCAGTTTTAAGCAAATTTATTGTCGGGCAAGTCAGACAGAGTGGTACAAGAATCGGTTTACTCTATGCAGTAAATACCCTTGGTGCTACATTGGGTTGCTTTTTGACCGGCTTTTTATTTATTAAAGTTATAGGAGTTACAAGAACAATTCAGGTCGCAGCAGCTATTAATTTCTTCTTAGCTGCAACGTTTTTTATTCTCGGAGTTTTTCTAGATTCCCACAAAATAGAAGAATCTAGAAAAGAGACAAATGAGAAAAGAGATGTCTTTATCCTTCCATCAAAATATAATAAACTAATTCTTATTGGATTTGCCTTAGCGGGATTTGTATCTCTCTCATACGAGGTTCTTTGGACAAGGCTTTTGGTTTTTAAGCTACATACCACAGTATACGCTTTCACAATTATGTTGGCCACTTTTCTAATAGGAATTGGCTTGGGAAGTCTCATATTTTCAGTTATCGATAAACTGGGTATAGTTAAAAACTACTACACAACTTTTGGAGTAATTGAATCTTTAATAGGTTTGTTTGGACTGCTTTCTATCCTACTTTTTGGCCTTTTTGAACCTATCACAGCCCTCTGGGAAACAACCTCATGGCATGAACGCATTGTTCAACACATTCTATTGGCCGGAATGATTATGATTGCTCCTACCCTACTTATGGGAATTGCCTTTCCACTCGTGAGTCGACTCTATACACGAAACATAAAAAATGTTGGAACGTCAGTTGGTAAGATTTACTCTGCCAACACTACGGGATGTATTTTCGGATCTTTACTAACAGGATTTCTGTTTGTAGAAACACTGGGCACACAAAAAAGTATTGTTTTAATTTCATTGATTGCATTGATTGTGGGAACAGTCATACTTGGATCCCAATTTCTGACCATCCCCGGATCCTCAACTTCAAAAAGAGTTTCACTTATTCTCTTGCCCTTATTTTGGTTGGCCGGACTTGGATTTATTTTAATCATTCCAGGAAATTTTCTCTTTCGATATTATAATATAGGCGAGAAAGAAGTCAACAGCAAAGTAAAAATTCTCTCTGCTTACGAAGGAGTAGAGTGCATTACGACAGTTCATCGCTATCCTGATGGGAACAGAGTAATTTCAACTGGTTCAATAAATGTTGCCGGTACAGATTTTACCCTGAGGACTACCCAGAAATTGCAAGCTCACATTCCAATGCTTCTTCATCCTGATCCTAAGGAAGTTCTGCAAGTAGGATTCGGTAGTGGCGAGACCAGCTATATTCTTACAACCTATGAAACTGCACGTGTAGATGTAGTAGAAATAAGTAAAGGTGTCCTGAAAACAGCCTCAAAGTATTTTCGTGATCTTAACCAAGGCGTCATACACAACCCTAAATTCAGAGCTATTATCATGGATGGAGCAAATTATGTTGCTCTAACAAAACGCAAATATGATGTCATCATGAACGATTCCATCTGGCCTTTTTACTCTGGCAATGCAGGTCTTTACACGAGAGAGTATTTTGAGGCCTGCAAAAAACATTTGAAAAAAGGTGGAATCATGACAAGCTGGCTCCCGGTTGAATTACCCCAAGAAAGTTTAGAGACTTTACTAAAGACCTTTCACTCTGTTTTCCCTTATGTCTCATTATGGATGGCTGTTACCCACTATAATAAACATGCCCTCATTGTGGGATCACTTAAACCAATATATATAAATGTGGATTTATTTTTGAAACGATTTAACAAATTTGCAAGAGATGACTTAAAAGTTGTTAATCTTAATGATCCCATATTCTTCCTTAATGCTTTTAAAATGGATCAAACTGGCTTTACCCCATGGGTTAGTTCTGCACCTCTTAATACTCTTGATAAGCCGATCCTGGAATTTGCACCCCAAAAGGGTGAACCCAACATTGATAGAGAACGTTCTTATGAACTTATAGCTAATAGTAGTGTACCTGTAATATCGCATCTTACCAACTTAGAATCTCTTAAGAACAATGGTATTGATTTTGTGGATTCTCTGAAAGTGGCCCATGAAGCCACAAAGTATGTTATGAGCGGACTTGTTATGAGAGAAAAAGGGGAAGGAAATTTTTTAGCGGAATTTGAACAGGCTCTGAAACTCATGCACAATCATCCTGGTGCACGATATTTAATTGATGAGTTTGATCGGTTAAAAGCAATGAAACTTTTAGACCTTGAAAATTCCAGTTTTAATGATCTAATGCGGATGGGTGATATTTTTCTAAAAAATAACATCTATAACAAAGCAATTATTGCTTTCAAGAAAGCTGCTGAATTAAAGCCGAGTTCTCCCCTTGTACACTATAATTTGGGCACTATCTACTACTATCAAGGCTTTTTCAGCCAGGCTATTTCTGAACTGAATAAATCGCTAAAATGGAAAAACAACTATGCTCCAGCTTACAATATGCTTGGACTTGCCTTTTACGCAAAGGGAGAATGCCAACGGGCTATTACCAATTTTAACAAAGCTATAAAACTGAACTCTGAATACGCATTTGCTTATAATAACAGAGGAATAGCTTTTGCTTCTAAAGGTCAATTCAGAAAAGCATTAAAAGATTTCAATCGGGCTATTAGTTTACGAAAGAATTATGCTGAGGCTTACTATAATCGAGGGTTAGTATACCAGTCCGGCTCAGAGAAATTGGGATTGGCTCGTGATCTCAGTCTAAACAAAGCAATTGATGATTACTCTATGGCAATCAAACTGAATCCTACCTACATCAACGCTTACAATAACAGAGGAATGATCTATGCAATAAAAGGACAATACAGACTTGCTATTAAGGACTTTAGCAAGATTATTGAATTAAACTCAGATCAGGCAGACGCTTATTACAACAGAGGATTGGCTTATAAGTTAAGTGGGAATTTTGAAAAAGCAAAAAAGGATTTTGATCAAGCAATCAGATTAAACCCTGCATACAAGAAAAATCTTTAAATTTCACAGTATATTTTATTTCCAACAAACTTGAGATGCGCAAAATAGTTTTTGCCTGTCCGGTGCGGTCACACAATGGCCAGAATATCGGAAAGGTTTTTTAGATCAACCCTTTACCCTTGCGAAGGGTTAAAAACCTTCGCAAGGGTACTAACTTACAAAACTTTGACTTCTACTCTCTACTAATTGTTTTGTAAATAGGACTTCCTGAAAAAGTCTTAACCCCACTTCACCACAACCATTCAAAAAAGGGATTAAAAAGAGCTGAAATCGACA
>CAYYPT010000075.1:0-4638 GCA_964473625.1 uncultured bacterium
TAATTTTTACTATCGCTAGATCTTTCACTCTTACTAATAGTAATAATTTTGCCCACACCTACTTCTATAAAGTCCCCCCCATACAACTTTCTAAACATATACCTTGCTCTGTCGCCAGAACAGTGGCACGGGCCAACTTTTTGGACACCCAATCTTTCAAAATCTTCAACAATTTGCTTTATTTTCTCGTCACTTGTTCCAACCAGATGAAACCCACCTATTACAAGAAGAGGAACGCCACCGATAAAGTCCTTTGATTTTTCAAGAATGTTTACAATGCCAGGATGAGCACAACCTGTAATCAGGATAAAACCTTCCCTTCCCTTGATAATCAACGACTGTTCTTTTATCCAGGTACCGAGTTCACCTGTGGTATAAACATTGTCAAAGAGCTTTTCTCCCTTGGAGATTTCTACAATCTTCGCGCCAAAAGATTTCACCTGTTGTTTAAAGTTT
The DNA here is from genome assembly GCA_964473625.1 of uncultured bacterium. Taxonomy (GTDB): domain Bacteria; phylum Zhuqueibacterota; class QNDG01; order QNDG01; family DSAB01; genus CAYYPT01. The sequence goes on from CAYYPT010000075.1 coordinate 457, forward strand.
TCTGGAAAAGACCTGGGCAAGTAAACTGTTACAATGCTGTTTTGCTTCAAAAACCCAAACAACCCCCCAACGTGGTCACCGTGGATGTGAGAAAGCACCACAGCATTTATTTCCCTGGGATCGATATCAAGCGTCTTCATATTGGACAACAGTGTAGGACTGTCTCCACCTGTGTCGAAAAGGATATTTTTTCCATCAATTCTCACCAGGCAGGAAAATCCCCAAGCAGTTTTCAATCTTTTATCGCACGGATTGTTATCGTATATAATAGTTATGGTTGTATTTTTTAGAGATATATTGGTATTTTTAAAAGGATTTACCTGAAACTTTACTTCCCCATTAGAAAGACCGAGCAAAATAACCAGGGTAAAAAGTAAAAAAACTGAAAAAATAAACTTTTTCATCTTTATTCACCTCACTAGTGTTGTTGTATATCTAATTCTTTAAACAGAATGAGAGCAAGGGCTCTCATCTACCCCACTTACGGACTGTTATCACTTTCTTTCCCAATTGTTCCAGAAATAAGCGAAGCGGTTTCTGAAACAATCATTTAGGGGTATATCAAAACCCGAATTAACGGATTTTGAGACAGCCATTAAGCTAGCTAAGATGAACCTCTTTACAGCAGGGCCAGAAATTTAAAACACACCCTTCGTTAAGATACCCATCATGACTGATCATCCCGCAATATCTTTTTTGAAAAGCAAAAGATGAATCCATAATCTCCTGTTTCACATCCTCAAGATGAAGTGTTCTAAACTCATCCAGAGGAAAATCTTCTATTACATGTTTGGGATATACAGAAAGTAACCCGTCAGGCTCCAAAACACGATAAATTTCACTGTATAGTATCTTCCTTTCTCTGGTCTTAAGATAGTGCAGAACATCGTAAAGTAAAACAAAATCCAGAGACTCATTTTCTAAATCAATTTTTACTCCCCCTGAATTGTAAATCACTCTCACATTTTCCAGGCCAAGAAAAGCTGCTTTACGTTTTAGTTCATCCAACACACTTCTCTCTTTATCCACTGCATAAACCAAACCTCTTTCACCCACAACAATAGCAGCGGGAATGGTGTAATTCCCAACACGAGCACCAAAATCCAGAACCTTCTGACCGGGCCTCATCCCAATCTTTCTTAAAAACTTTACTCCTTCTTCTCTTTCCCAATGTTCAATCATTTTTTCTTCTCAAAATCCACCCCATCTATTATTTTACCTTCAAAGACAGAAAAAAGAATCATATATAAAAGTAACACCAGGGTAAATTTAACTCCAAAATAATATACCATTACGGGTAATAGAGGAATCTTTACCGCTCTGTTGTATAAAAAAGCAGCAACCAGACCTCTCCGCATTCCCTGCCCATGAAGCTGTTTGAGAAGAGGATACCAGAAATAAATTGAACCATGACTTAATATGCCCGCAAATATTGCTACCAACCATCCTTTTAAACCCGATTCTTTTCCAACATGCTTTGACACTGTCTTTGGATTCAAGAAAAAATTTAATATTCCCATGAAAACAATAACCATAGCCAGAACAGGAATAATTTTTATTAATAAAACTCCGCTTGCTCTTAATGCCTCTCTGGCTGCTTTTATATTAAAAGAGAAAAGGATAAGATATATCAAAACCATAAAACCCAAAAAATAGAATCTGGCAATTCCTCTACTTTTTTTATTTGTACTTTTTTCTATTTCAGGTTTTTTCATCAGATTACCATTAATGTTATAACCACAGCAACGGCAATAAAAATGGAGAGAACAAAACTTATTCCATTCCTGAGAAATGCAAATCGTCTGCCGAGAAACGCTGCCTCTGCAGGCAATTGAACAATTCCTACTGTAACCCAGGCCACAATGAAAGCTGTCACAGCAAACAAACTCACATGATCTTTCAACAGTTCTCCGCCAATAATGTAACTTGTGATAGGATTCCCTGCTGATATACTGCCAACTACAGAACCAATTACAGTATCGCTTATAGGATTTCCCTGGAATACAGAAGAAATCATTTCTTTTGAGACAAAAGTATTAAAAAGACCTGTAAGAAGAACAACACCCAGAATAGTTGGAACTGCTGTACCAAAATTTTTCAATGCCTGATAAAAAGACTTTTTCAGCCTACTGAATTTGTTCAATTGGGATATTTTCTGAGTATTATTGTCTGTTTGGACTTTATGAATCTTGTTTTCGGATGGTTGCAATTTCCTCCTCAATGATACGGAATTGTTAATTTTCTTGCGTAGAATTTTTTGTTCCCATATTCTGTCTCGATTAAAATTCCCTTATGAATCAATTCTTCAATAACTGACCATCCCGCTTTTGCTTTCGACAAAAATTCACTCACCGCATCTTCCCTCATTGGATGCACAGCCGTAATACTCAGAATATCTTCCTCAACATTCCCTGTAAAGGCAAATGTGTTTCCTTCATAACCAATAAGATATTCCACATTCTGAAGCTCTTCGTCAAAAATTTGGTAGACACGGTTGAGAATATCCTCGTCCGGGGGCTCCACCCACTTTTCTGCAGGAGGTCTCGTGGGAACAGAAATATATACTGTACTCGGTTTTAAGCGGGCTAAGAATTCTGCAACTTTTCCTGCATTTTCCTCAAGATCGTTCACGGCTTTGACAATCATAGTTTCTGTAACAAGTTTTCCAGAATATTTTTCTGCAAAAGCAAGTATTCCCTCAAGGATTTCATTGAGCCTGAGAACTTTGTGCGGGCGGTTAATCTTTCGCCAGATTGACTCCTCTGTGGAATCGATTTTTAAAGATACCCAATCAGCACTGGTGAGATCGGTTCTTACATCCTCCTTCCACAAAAGAGAAGCATTGGTAATCACTGCGGTTTTTATTCCCAGAGTTTTGAGAAGTTCTATCTCCTTACCAAGATTAATATCAAGTGTGGGTTCACCATCAGGAACAAATGTTAAATAATCAATAGCTTCTCCGGCTCCTTCTGCCCTTTTGATTTTTTCTCTAGTTTTTTGGACAATTTCCTCGACCGGATAGAAAGCATGACGCTCAACTTCCATCTTTATTGCTCGTCCCAGTTGGCAGTAAATGCAGGCATAAGTACAGATCTTGGGTGGAATGTTATTTATTCCAAGACTCCTGCCAAGACGCCTGGATGGTACGGGGCCAAATATTTCTAAGTTCTCCATAATTTAAGCTCCCAGAACAAAGAATATACCGCCAACTAAAAGCCCAAACACAAGATTAAAAAGCTTGATTAGAATTGAATCCTTCACAGTATAAGACAAAAGTGGTAGCATCCCGTGACCGTCCTGTACAAAAGAACTGGTTAGAAGCACGGAAAAAGGAATATGACCGTGGGCAAACATTATTACAAAAATCATGTGGGGACCTGATTCAGGTATAACCCCAACAAGGGCACTGACTAAAAGTACCCAGGCCATATGAGTTTTAACAAAAGTCTCAAGATTCCACTTCTCTAATCCGATGTTAACAAAAAGAATTGCAAAAAAAGACCAGAGAAAAACCCGCCAGAGATGCTTCTTTGTAATATGCAGCCAGATGTGCTCTTTAATATAATGATCAGGAGCACTCCCTATAATTACAATAGCAACGGCTATCAAGGCTACCAGAGTAATTTTCTCCCAATTCCATGAAGGAGGACCAAGGATTCCCGTAGTGAGAAAAACAAGAAAATTAACGATTCCAAGAAGAAGCACAGCCCGCTGGAAAGAAATACTAAACAAGCTTCGTGAAAGTTCATTTTTATCAAGAGGTTTGTAGAGGTCAATTGTATGTACTTGCTGTAACTGACATTCCTGACACGGAACTATTTTTAAAACAAGCGCAATTTTATCAGCCAGATAACCAAAGATTATTCCCATCACCATAAGCAATGCAAACAGAAAAAGAGCTTTCGTAGGGAAAAGAGCTAACATTACAAAAGCTTCATCTCCAGAAGTAGCAATCATTCCACCTACTATTGCACCGAATGTCAACAGTCCATGAACGTAGAAAGACACGTTCATAAATGCTCCGAGACATCCAGGTGTAGCACCAAAAAAAGAACTAACAGCATACTGACGCCAGTGCGATCCTTTCAACACAGAAGAAAGTCGTCCTGCAGTAACAACATTAAAATAGTCCACAATCAGCATCATTACGAACACAAAGGTCGTAATCATCAAAGCCTGTTT
>CAYYPT010000075.1:4738-12367 GCA_964473625.1 uncultured bacterium
TATTGTTCATCGCCAAAGAGAACATTAACATTCTCTGCAATCGTTGCAAAAGCCTCTGTTGTTTTGCTTTCCTTATGAACAAGTACTACCGGAGAACCATTATCACCCCCCACTCTGGTTTCCATTTCTATCGGAATTCTCCCCAGGAAAACAGCACCCATTTCTTCAGCCATTCTTTCGCCACCGCCAACGCCAAAAAGATCAATTTCTTTCCCGCAATGGGGGCAAATTAAACCTGACATGTTTTCCACAACTCCGATCTTCGAAATATTAAGTTTCTTGGCCATATTTACAGCCCGTCTGCAGTCAATAAGAGCAACTTCCTGTGGAGTAGTTACCACTATTGCCATTTGAGGAAGCATTTTTTGAGCTGTTGTTAGAACCTCATCACCAGTACCAGGTGGAAGATCGGCAAGAAGGAAATCAAGATCTCCCCACACCACATCGGCAAGGAATTGAGAAATTGCCCCAGATCTCAAAGGCCCGCGCCATATAACCGGCGCATCTCCCGGGATCATAGGAGCCATTGAAATTACCTGAAGTCCTTCTTTTTCCTGAGGTATAATTTTTTTGTTACCATCTACTATTGGAGGACCCTCAAGCCCAACCATTTTTGGAACATTAGGACCTGTAATATCGGCATCTAAAAGTCCAACTCGAAAGCCCTGATTAACCAGAGCATAGGAAAGATTAACTGCAACTGTAGTTTTGCCAACGCCTCCTTTACCACTGAAAACTACAATCCTATGCTTGATTTTCTTTAGAGTTTCTTCAATTCGCTGATTTTGTTCCTGGAGCTGTTTAGCTCTATCTGGATCTATTCCCATAAGTCGTATTTCCTTATTGTTATAGGTAACTAAACTTTTGTAAATTCGAAAGTGGGAAAGTAATCCTGAACCTTTCGTTAGATTCAGAAAAAGAATGTTCGCCACAAACCGAAGAAATTAAAAACCAAAATCACAATTTAAAATGTGTATTCACATTTGTCCTCTGCTATCCTGTTAAATTCCCTTCAAGGTAAGCTTTTACAGCATCCTTCACCTTTCCCGTTGCACTCGTAATTACTTCAATCCCAAATTCTTTGAAAAAACCAACTGCCCGTTGCCCCATACCACCGGCAATGATCACATCAGCTCCCTGACTGCGAATAAAACCTGGCACCTCACCTTCAGCACCATGAGAACCGGAGAATGGATTTTCCACTTTGTAGCTCAATCTGATTTCCTTTCCCTCAACATCCACCATTGTATAGTAGGGGCACCTCCCGAAATGAGCGCTGACATTAGCCAGCAACCCCTGATCATTTTCGGCAGCAACTGCAATGCGCTTTTTCCCGGAGGGTGTTGGAGTTTCTCGCACAGGCCCCCCCGCACCAAAGTGATCACCTACTGAAGGAGCACCGTAAGGCTTTAAAACTCCTTTTTTAAACTCATCTATAGCCTCAGCAACTTTTCCCGACACACCAGCATAGATCGTTATGTCTGCTGCTGACAAAGTTTGAAAAGCATTAGGACCAACATTCCCTGTTAGTACAGTTTCAACATTAAGTTCAGCAAGAGTCTGAGCAGATTGGATGCCAGCACCTCCTCCAAGACTTACGCTTGTGTTATCAATTACTTCATAGTCGTCTGTTTCGGTATTGTAGATAATAAAATATTGACATCGCCCAAAACGAGAATCAACCTCTGCATTGAGATCTTTTCCCCTGGATGTGACAGCAATTTTCATAGAATTTCTCCTCTATTCTCTTATCATTTTCGACCCGCATTTTGGGCAAACCATATTATAACAGGGTGAACCAGCCTGATGCGGTACCCTTGTTCCACACTGGGGACAAATACAGTTGCCGCTGGGACCGGCACCTGGACGGTTACCCCCCATGCGTCCCATACCACCCCCTCCACGTCCCATTCCTCTTCCTGTTCCTGGACCCTGTCCAGCAGGACCTGTTCCATCTCCTCTAGGCATAATTTACCTCCTTACTTTAATTATTAAATTCTTGCTAATCTTCCATTTACCCTTTATCTGGAATTTGAACCAGATTTTAATTCATTAATTCTTTTTTGAATTTCCTCGAGCTGCTGCTTAAGAGCTTCCGCCTGAGAACGTAAACTATCCAGCGAAGCCTGTGAGCCTTGCTGCACTGAGATAGGATTTTGCACTCCATAAGCCATACCCCTACCCATCCCCATACCTCTCCCCATTCCCCCACCTCTGCCACGTCCCATCCCACGTCCGAATCCACGAGATGCAAAAGTTCCGGTCGACTCAGTATGCTGAGAAGAATCAGCAGCAGAAGAGCTTCCCGGTAAAACAATAGCCCCGAATGGACAACTGCTTATACACTCTCCACACTCAGTACATTTTTCCGCATCAACAACAGGAATCCTATCCATCGTAAGAGCTCCGACAGGACAACTGTCCACACAAATACCACATCCGCGGCAGAGAGTTTTATTAACAGAAACAGCCATGTAAAACTCCTTTAATTTTCTGGATCTTATTTTCCTTTATAATCGGTAGCATAAAAACCCGATCCTTTAAATATTATTCCTGCTCCACTAGAAATTAATTTTTTAACAGGACCAGAACATTTTGGACACTTCTCAATAGGTTTATCATTTATTCCCTGAAAACGAGTAAATCTGTACCCGCACAGCGTACACTCATATTCATAAGTTGGCATCGTAATCTCTTCTTTAGAAGTTGGCATAGGTATCTGGCTGCCCAGAATTTGGACAGCCAGATACCAGAAGGAAACTCACTTAGTTTCTTTTTTGCTCTCTGACTCAAGTTCAGAAATCCTTTTTTGAATCTGTTCCAACTGATCGTTCAAAAACTTCGCCTGATTCTGAAGATACTGCATTTCTTGTTCTGAGCTATAATAAGAACCATAAGGTACAGTTCTGTAAGGAACAGCTCCATAGGGGACTCCTCCAGTATAAGCACCTATTCCCCAACCCCATCCACGTCCTCTCCCCCAACCAAAGCCTCCTCCAAACCTTCCGCCATAAGGATTCATAAATCCCGGCACGGAATAGCCAGCGCAGTAGCCGGCCGCTCTACCCGTCATAGGCCCCATACCCATGGGGCCTGTTCCATCTCCTCTAGGCATAATTTACCTCCTTTATTTATGTTTGTTTTTATGTTTATTCAAATTTAACTTCCTCAATTCGTTACCACCACCATCTTCCCCAACCATAGCCTCTACCAAAACCAAAAAATCTCCATCCGCCCCATAACGGCACAGGATACCGCCATGTTCTATAATAAATCGGGAACCCAACTCTCACGTAAGGATTCCATACTCCCACACCCAATCGTCCTCTGTATGGGTTCATGTAACCCGGCACGGAATAGCCAGCACAGTAGCCGGCCTCTCTACCTGTCATAGGCCCCATACCTGCCGGCCCGGTACCATCACCAAAAGGCATATTAACCACCTCCTGTATTAATTTATTATATTAATAGATTCATTGTACTTGACGCTTCCGTTTCCATCCTATGAACCACGCAACCATGGAAACGACAAACAAAACTCCAAGTACCACATCATTCACATTTATTGTCAAAGAACCTATTTTACCCACTATCTGCGGTGATTCGTAGTAACGGAATTGATCCACAATAAAGCGATCCACAGAATAATAGGCAAAAACAAGCCACAATGTATAACCAGAAAAACTGTGCTTTTGATCAAGCCACAGTATAATGGCAAATCCTATAAATCCTAATGCCGAAGCAAAAAGCTGAGTAGGCCAGATGTGCACTCCCGGGAAAACTGAACCTGCAACACTTGTAATGGGAAAAACAACACCAAAAATACTATCGGTCGGACGACCAAAACAGCATCCATTTAAGAAGCAGCCGCCCAGTCTCTGAATTCCGGCGCCGAGGAGAAAACTTGGGGCAACTGCATCACCTATGGCAGTAAAACTTATTTTCTTTGCTATTGCATAAACCAGTGCGGAAAGAATTGCAAACACAACTCCGCCAACCATGGAAAGCCCTGCAATACCAATATAACCATGTTGAATCGGGTTTACAGTATCCAGCCAATGCCCCTTGAACTCATCTATGTGATAAACAACATACCAGAAGCGGCTGCCAATAACCGCAGCTATTATGATTATTAATGTAATATCCATAATGCTATTTGGTTCGACTCCAAACTTCGGAGCTCTTTTCATGGCAATCCACATTCCAAGCAAAATTGCAATAACAAAAGCAACACCCCAGGAATGCATTTCAAACCTGCCTATCTTAAAAAGAATAGGATACATTGTTTATCTCCTCTCTGCTATTCAGATTATCCAGAGCTTTACGAAGAGCCCGAACCGCCAGAAAAGCACAATGCAAATGAGATACCGGAAGACCCCCCAGATAATTAACTATACTCTGGGGATAAATTTTCTTTGCCTCCCATATAGTTTTTCCCTTCGCAAGTTCTGTTACAGTGCTTCCACAGGCAAGAGTAGCGCCACAACCGTCTGTTAAAAACTTCGCATCATAGATTTTTCCATTCTGAACTTTTAAAAAAATTGTCATTTCATCGCCACAAGATCCCTTCACATACCCAGAAGTATCGGGATTTTCTATTTCTCCTACATTTATAGGTTCGTAAGCCAGTGTAAGCGCTTTATCAGAATAAGGTTCAGAAGCTTCGCCCATAAAATAGTGCTCTAATTGTTCAAATATTTCTTCTGCCGCTTTATCCATTCTGCGTTCACTTCAAGAGTTCAGTTACAAAAGTTCAGTTTCTATTCCTTTGTTTTTTGTTTTATTTTTTCCAATTCTTCGATACGATCTTGAACAGCTTTAATTTCTTTCTTTAAAATCTCTGCCTGATTTTTCAAAGCAGCAAGTTCCTGTTCATTCCCAGGTGTAAACCAGAATCCGTAAGGCTGTCCCAAAACCTGGGGGGTATATCCCCAACCATACGTCCGCCACATCCACCCCCGTCCTCCACCCCAGGTATGCCCCCTACCACCTCCCCACGGATATCCGCCTCTTCCAGCGCCAAAATTATAGTACGGCCACATTTTAGTTACCTCCCAACAAAAGATACTTACCGTAATGGTCCTTTACCGTGTCCATGAGACCCACCTCGCCAATCAAAAGAGGGCAATGGAGGAGGACGCAATTCCACTTCTCCTCCTTCTATGCTGATAGCTTTGCCATGAGCAAGTGCATCAGCCACCTTTTTCCTTGCCTGGGCGACAATCCGTCCGAATGTTGCTCTTGAAACGTTCATTCTTCGCGCTGCTTCTTCCTGACTGAGGCATTCAAAATCCGCCAGTCTCATTGCTTCAAGTTCGTCCACACCCAAGCAAATCTGATCCAGCATTCGAAGAGGTACACCCTGAGGTTTGAAAAAACAAACCCCTGGCTGACAACTCACCCAACGGCTTTTCTTAGGACGCGGCATAAAAACCCCATTATGAACATATGCTCAAAACCTTGCTTTATTACATAACGCAAGACAGCAAATAAAGTTCCAGTTTGGTTTATGACTTTTCTAGCTCTTGCAGCTTTCCCAAAATTTTATTTCCTATCTCTATAATCTGTTGAGCTACGCTTCCTTTGCTGAATTCAACAACTGTTTTACCCTGCACCATTGCCTGAGTCACAACTGGATCGTAGGGTATCTTTTCAAGGAAAAGAAGATTCTGTTTTACCGCCTCTGACTTAATTCTATCCGTCATATCTTCATTAAGGTCCGCTTTATTCACCACTATAGCTACAGGAATCTGAAAGTGATTGGCCAGCCCAACGACCCTTTCCATATCATGAACACCGGAAACAGTAGGCTCGGTAACAATAACAACAAGTGAAGCACCTGTAACTGAACTGATAACAGGACACCCAATACCAGGAGAACCATCAACAAGAATTGTATCAAGACCTCTATCTTCAGCAAGGATCTTAGCCTCACGTCTGATTAAACTGACAAGCTTACCCGAATTCTCTTCAGCAACCCCAAGTTTTGCATGAACGAGAGGGCCAAACCTGGTTTCAGAAAGATACCATTCACCTGAATGACGATCCACTAACGAAATAGCATCCACAGGACAAAAATAAGGACAAACTCCACACCCTTCACAGGCAATTTCATCCACAACAAAGTCAGCAGAGATTGCATCGTATTTACAGACTTCTCGACATTGGCCACATGCAGTACAAATTTCATTATCAATAACCGCTTTCACGCCGCCGTAAAAATCGGTTCTCTTTTGAATCTTTGGGTTTAAAAGAATATGAAGGTCTGCAGCATCAACATCGCAGTCGGCAATGACCTTGTTTTCCCATAGTGCAGAAAGAGAGGCTGTAAGGGTAGTTTTGCCAGTACCGCCTTTTCCACTGATGATAACAACTTCTCTCATGTCTTTACCTTCTCTTCTGACTGAACGTAATCCATCACTTTTTGATAAAGTGCTTCAAAATGTTTACGATATTCTGGAATTGCTTCTATCATTAACTGACCATGCGAATAAGCTACAGCGATCTTTTTATCGGTAGGGATTTCAAGTAAAATTGGAATCGATTCTTCCTTACAGTATTCCCAGACTTTCCCGTCACCAGTAGTAGACCGGTTAATAACAACACCAAAAGGAATTGAAAGAGCACGAACCATCTCAACCGCAAGTTTTAAATCATTAAGCCCGAAGGGCGTGGGCTCTGTAACAAGGAGAATAAAATCAGAACCTTTTACTGCTTCAATCACCGGACAGGAAGTACCTGGAGGTGAATCAATAACGACAATGTCTGTTTCTTCTCCAAGAGCAATCTTCTTTACCTCCCGGATTAAAGGAGGTGCCAGAGCTTCACCAATATTCAACCGCCCGTGTACAAATTTTATATTTCCTGAACTTCCTACAAGTATGGTGCCAACATCCTTCAAATCATCAGAAATCGCATTAACCGGACAGATCAATTTACATCCCTCGCAACTATGGCACAATTCGGGGAAAACCAGGACATTCTTTTTAATTGTAACAATAGCACCAAACTGACAGAGTTCTGAACATTTACCACAAAATGTACACGTTTCAAGATCAACCTTTGGGATAAAAGTGCGATAAGCCCATTCCTTTTCTACTACGGGTTTGAGAAAAAGATGGCTGTTAGGTTCTTCGACATCGCAGTCAAGAAGCATCACATTTTTGTCTTCCAGAATCTTTGCCAGATTGGTAGCAACTGTCGTTTTCCCTGTTCCGCCTTTTCCGCTGGCAATTGCAATAATCATGTTGGTATACTACGCTCCTTCAATAGCTGACTTAAGTCTTGCATTATCGATGTAGCCATCTACATCTATTATTATCTTATCGATTTCCTCTACTTTTTCCAGAGCTTTTTTAATGTCTATCCCAAGCTGGAAAGCAAGAGGACATATAGGAGAGCTGGGAACGAACGTTAAGCTTACTGTATTCCCCTTCAGAACTAAGTCTTTTATAAGCCTGGCTTCCCAGACATTAAGGCCAATTTCAGGATCAATTACCTGAGACAGTGCCTCGATGACTTTGTCTCTCAGTTTTTCCTCTGACTCTTCCATAAACACCCACCTCTTTATAATGAGCATATGCTCATTATAAAGGTAATAAAAAAAATTTGTAGAATCAAGAGGTTTTT
>CAYYPT010000076.1:0-12208 GCA_964473625.1 uncultured bacterium
AAATTTTGTTTTTACCGTTAAAAGCAGTGATGGAAAGAAAATACTTCCCAAAAGTAAGTTTTTGATTTAATTTGATTGTTATACTTTGTATTGGTGAATTGATATCGATCCCAGAGGAATCAGCGAAAACAAGATGGTTCTCATCATTGAGAATGGTGTTTTTTAAACTGATGTGTTGGGGAATAATGGAAGCACAAATATAAAATTTAGCGTAAAAAGAAGAATCGGATAACGAACGGATTGGTGGGAAAAGAGGAAAACATTCTTTTCCCGGAATAGAGTTCTTGGAGGAGGAACGGAAAAAAAGAATATCAGTAGTGGTAAATGGTTTAGAAAAAAAGTTCGGCAGTGTAATCTTTTTCTTTATTCTAAGGGGATGGTTGGTTTCTAAATCTACCAGTTCGATAAAAAGATTATAACGCCCTGGCGATAAAGTGAAGCTTAGTTTTTCTTTTTTGAATTGATCTCTGGCGTTAGTATCGCCGAAGTCTTTTGTAAAAACTTTCCCTCTCTTGATTTTTTCAGCAACTGGTTCTCCTTTTGTATTCTCAATAGCTACGGTTAATTCATATTGTGCAAGATAAAGTGTATCTTCCTGTGAAACGAATTGGAGAAGATCATTAGCAACTTTAGTGTAGAGAATAAAACGTATTGTATCTGGAGCAACAGTAGGCATAAAAAATGTTTTGTACATGAATAGATTATTGAAATATGTTTCTTCCTGGTTTCTGCGGTTGTTTTGAAAATGCAATGTCTGTGAGTGGAGTAAACAATTTGGTATTCCATTAATTGCTTCTAAAAAAATTGCAATACTAATTAAAAGAATTCTTCTTTTCATTTCATTTGTCCCTTATCGGTTGTTATCATGAAATTTGCAACTGAAGAACTTAATATGCTTCTTTAAAAAGATAATATATCTATTGCATTTTTTCAAGATCATTATTTATGCAGTTATCGCTCTGTTTTAATTCACTAAAGTGGCCTGTAATAAACCATTTAGTTGGTTTTGTTTAAATTTAAAAGAATATATTTTTTCTATATCATATTATTATTTAAAGAATTATTCCTATTAATACAGAATAGCTGTAATACTTGCTTTTGAGGCATGAATATTGCAATTTTTAGATTGCTGTATTTTGAAATAAAACTTGACAATTAAGTAAAATTTTATTATTCTATTTTACTAATTCCATTTACTTTAATTCTATAGACTAGTTACAGAGGTATGAGAATGAAAAAGCTAAGTATAGTTGCCTCTTTTTATTTGTTATTTATGTTCATTCCAAGTTTTTCCTTTTCGACCCAACCCACTATTGCTGTACTGGATTTTGAGAACAACAGCTTTTTTAATCCAGAGGAATATAATCCTCTTTCGAGAGGATTGGCTGAAATAATGATCACAGAATTGCAACAGGTGAAAACAATACACGTAGTTGAACGTGAAAAACTCCGCTCTATTTTAGATGAATTAAAACTTTCTCAATCCGGATTAGTTTCCCAGGAGAATTCAATAAGAGTGGGGAAACTTTTAGGCGCTCAGCATCTTGTTTTTGGAGGATACATAGTGGCAATGAATGAAAAAATTCGTATTGATGTGCGAGTTGTAGAGGTGGAGACAGGATTGGTTATTAAGGCTGGAGAAGTTACCGGGAAAACAAAACACATTCTTTCCCTTGTGCAAAAACTCAGCAAAAAGATTTTGAAGGATCTTAACATCAAAATGACAAAAGCAGAGGAGCAGACTTTAGAGAAATCACAAAAATTAGACATGAAAGCTGTAGTACTTTTTTCTAAGGGAATAGAGTTTGAAGATAAAAATCAACGGGAAAAAGCAATAGAATTTTATAATAAAGCTTTGGCCTTAGAACCTGAATTTCGTCAGGCCAAAATGCGCATCCAGAAATTAACAGAGGAAGAAAAAAAATCATAGAATATTATGCAATCTAGTAGAGTTTAAGAGTTAATTGTTTTAAGTTTACTGAACTTAGAAGGAGTTATTGATGAAATTTAAAATATTTCCATTTCTTCTTCTCATAATAATATTATTTGGAGGATGTGCAACTTCCAAATATAGACCAGCAGAAAAATTTCTTGCTAAGGAAGATTATGCCAATGCCATTCGAGCTTATCTGAGGCTTCTTGAGCCGCACATGCGTAATGGAAAGCGATATATTTACTATGATAGAGAAGCTGTTACCGGAATTGGCCGTGTTTATTGGCAGATGCACAAATATGATACGGCTGTAAAAATACTGCAGATGGTAGTTAATAAAGACCCAACATATGGAGCAGCACTATTTTACCTTGGAATGTCTCTTGAAGGTTTAGGAAAAGAGGATGAAGCTATTCAGATTTATAAACGGTATACATCTCTTCCTTATTATGACCCATATCATCATGTTTTGATGGGAAGATTAGATTGGCTTGTCAGAAGGAAAATATTCCGAGAAGTCCAGCTGGCTCTTAAGAACGAACGGCAATTGAATATTAATAGTTTGCCTGAGAAAACCGTTGCAGTGCTTTATTTTTTGAGTCTCAGTAATGACCCTCAATGGAGACCTCTTCAAAAGGGATTGGCTGAAATGCTCATTACGGATCTTTCCCAGGTTAAAAACCTTAAAGTTGTTGAAAGATTGCGGTTAAATTATATTATGAAAGAGTTAGAACTGAGCACTACCGGACTTGTAGATGAAAAGACAGCTCCAAGGCTGGGAAAACTCATGGGAGCAAGAACTTTAATAAAAGGTTCTTATATGGTAATGCCCGGGCCCAAGATCACAATGAACGCTGGTATTTATGAAATAGGAATGCCATTTAGTCCCACTACAGCTAATTTTGAGGGTACTCTCACACGTCTTTTTCGGATGGAAAAAGAACTTGTACTCAGAGTTATTGATTACTTTGAGATTAGGCTAACACCTCAGGAAAGAGAGCGCATCTTGCGAATTCCCACTCAGAATATGATGGCTTTTATGGACTACTGTCGGGGGCTTGATGCAATGGATCATGCTGATTTTTCAAAGGCACAAAGTTATTTTGAAAAAGCTGTAAAGATTGACCCAAAGTTTGGACTGGCAAAAAACCATCTGACAGTACCCAAAATATGGGAAGCAACTCATAATAGTAATTCTGTAAGGGTAAATTATGAAGTAACCAATCTGATTAAGGCAATGCCAAAGGGAAAACCAGAAGTAGCTTATAATCCTCCTGCTTTTGTTAGCACATGGAACCGTTTATTATGGATGAGAAGACATCAGAAGGGAGAATTCTTCCCTGGGAATGATTCCCGGAAATCTTTTCAGGAAGCTGATGAAGGTTCATCGTTGGTGCCGACACTTTTAGGTATGCCTCCACCACCAATGGAAAAATGATCTGTATTTCTTCTTATCTGTTTTTATGATTGTAGGAGAAATTAGCGTATGCGTAAATACTTTTTTGTTCTGTTGAATTTGTTTTTGATTGTCTCTTCTGTTCATGCCCAGCAGTCGAATGTGACTCTTTTAGGGCGATGGGGCAAGGGTCATTCAGAGGCTGTTTTCCGACGAGGAGGCTACACTTTCGTTGGAGATGGAGCCTATTTAGAAGTATACAAAAATCGGAATAGTTCTTATCGTAAATTGGATTCAATTCTTTTGCCTGGCCCTGTAGAAGATGTCTGGGTACGAAACGACACAACCCGTGTGTATATTGTATGCGGCAATGAAGGTCTTCAGTTAACATATTTTGATTACAGAAGTGAAAAATTTACTGGCATTAGAGCCTACTTGGCTACTCCTGGATTTGCCAGCAGTATAATGCAGTACGGAAATTATGCGTACATAGCTGATGGAAATAGTGGGTTGATTATAGTTGATGTTACTAATTTTTACAATCCACGATTACGGGGACAGCAGCCGCTTTCTGGCTTTGCCCGGGGGGTGTGGGTGGCAAACGATAGTACAGTACTTGTAGCTGCTGATACTGCAGGGTTTTATTCTATTGATGTAAGTAATCCAAATAACCCTACTATCTATGATAGTTTGAATTTTGCCACACCTTTTCCAAATGATAGTCGGGTTCCTATTGCTTATAATGTATTGAGTATAGATACTGTTGCTTATGTAGCTTGTGGTATAGGAGGAATGCGTACAGTAAGTATAAGCGATCCAGCCAATTTAGACTCGCTGGGGATATGGGTGGACACAAGGCCTGTAGATGTGCGAGATGTATGGGTTGCAAATCACTATGCTTATCTTGTCTGTGGGAAAGATGGGTTCTATTCACAAATAGATATTTCTGATCCAGCTTCGCCTGCTCGTTCTTTCTGGTTGCCTTTATATACAAAAGGATTCTCTTCAGCTATTGTAACAGAACATGACACTGCTTTTATTGGAGACTGTTACAACGGGCATCTTATCGTAAATGTGGATCCATTTTCTCAACCTTATGTTCTTGATAGTCTTAAAACGGCAGATTTAACATACGACGTAGATATATCAAGTGAATATGCCTACACAGCTGTAGGAAAAAGTGGTTTGAAAATATTTAGTCTGAATATTTCTAATCCACCTGCTGATACCTTAACCGAAGTAAGCTCGTATAATACGCCAGGGGAAGCTCTTGGTATCCGCAAGAGCGGGAGTTATGTTTACATAGCTGATGGATCAAAGGGGTTGGCAGTTTTTAATGTATCTGATCCTCTTAATCCAATTCCTGTACAAGAAGATGTAGCCAGCGGTGATACCTGTTACGATGTTGATGTTTCGGGAGGCTATGCCTTCTTAGCAGCCGGGCATGACGGAATAAGAGTAGTTGATATAAGCGGAACAATATTTGAGATTTCAGCAAGTCCTTTTCATACTCCTGGGACTCCAAGTAGTGCCAGAGCTGTTAAGGTTGTTAATAACAAACTCTATGTGGCTGATTCTAGTGGAGTGTATGTTTATGATATTTCCAATCTTCCGAACAACATGATCAGAGTTGATTCCCTTACCACTGGCGATCTTGATGCATTAGGAATTGATGTTGTTGGGGATACAGTATTTGTAGCTAATGGTAAGTATGGTTTTCTTATGTGGAATTTATATACAGGATCAGTTGATAGAATTGCAACAGAAGGGAAATGCAGTGATATTGCTGTAAAAGGAAAAACAGTTTATTTGACTGATTCTGAGAATGGTCTTAGAATATTTGATTTTTCCACTGGTTCTTTTATTGAAACAGGATATTATAACACAGGAAGCGTTGCTAAGAGGCTTGCAATCCTAGAAAATAGGGTGTGTGTTGCTGATGGAAAAGACGGACTTTATGTATTTAGAAGTGAAATACGTCCTCGAATTAGTGTGACTCCTTCTAGATTAAATTTTGGGCCTGTACCTCTGGGAGAAAGCCGTCCTTTGATACTCTGGGTTATAAACACTGGTAATACTTTACTCAGAATAACAGATGTTTCAGTTCCTTACAGTTATAGTAGCGAATTCAATTTTAGTAATAAATCTTTTTGGGTTGTTCCTGATGATACATTTAAACTTGTAATTAATTATGAACCGACAAAGTCTGTACAATATACTTCCAGTGGATACTCTACGGTGGTAACCATTAGGAGTAACGACCCTGATAGTTCTTCGCTAACGCGAACTCTCCAGTTTAATGGAGAACTTCCAATTACAGTGGATCCATACAGTCCTGACGAGCTAACAATAGGACTCTGGCATTTTGATGAAACAGCAGGAACAACAGTAACAGATGCTTCAATTCATCAGCTCGATGGGCAGCTTCAAGGGACTCCAACAAGAGAAGCTTCTTCAAAAACCAATTTCGGGAATGATATACTGTTTGATGGGCAGAACGATTGGGTCGAAATTCCTTTTAATAATCTTCTTAATCTTTGGAACACCCCTTTTACAGTGGAACTCTGGTTTTCAATGGCGGAGAAGCCAAGTGATTACTATATACTGGCAAGACGTGGAAACTATTATGGTAAAAATAGTGATACCGAACAGTTCCAGTTAGCTCTGGGGAAAAATGAAGGGATTATGGGAAGTGTTTGGGACTCGAATGGACATGAGCATACTCTTATTGCTGCTTCCATGGATGAACTTAATGTAAATCAATGGTATCATGTGGCTCTTACATGGGATGGTGATTCATTGAGAATTTATCTCAATAGTATTTTAAAAGATACAGAACCTTTAAGGGGTAGTTTACGTAGCGAAAATAGTGAGCCTTTAGCCATAGGAGCCAATTCTATATCCAGTTCTGATCCATATGTGCGAAAGTTTTTTAAGGGTAGTATTGATGAGGTAAGAATTTCTAATGTAGCACGCCAACCGTGGGAATTTAATGTAAATCACTCTCATCTTGTTGTGGAAGAAGAAAAGATTGATTTTGGTTCTGTCCTTAATGGGTATTTCAGAAGAATACCTTTAAAAATTAGCAATACTGGAAGTCAATCTCTTGAAATAGACAGTGTTTATTCTTCCAGCTCTGCAATACAAATAACACCTCCTGTATCTCATTCCTCTAAGTTGATTCTTGGTAAGGATGAATATAAAACGTTATGGATAACTTTTTCACCCCAGGGAATAGGGGCTTTAACGAGCGATCTTTTTATTGAAAGTAGTGATCCCACTTTTCCGAGTTTTGACGTGTCTTTAACTGGCGAGGCCCTTGCCAGTATGCCGATTGGTGCTTACGAAACAGATCCATTCACGTTGGGCTTATATCATTTTGATGGGGCCGGTAAGAGTGTATATGATTGGTCTGGGAACGAGATGCACGGCAGTTGGTATGGTGTAAACCGACCTGGGGGAAGGTTTGGAAACTGTCTGGGTTTTGATGGTCAGGATGATATTTGTCTGATAAAACCCAAGGCTGGTTTGCCTATCGGGCCGAGATGGGGGGGATTAACAGTAGAAGCATGGTTTTATTTAGAAGCCCCTCCTTCTAAAAACGAAATTCTGGTAAGGAGAGGAAACAATTCTGAATTTCAGTTTGATCTTTTTGTGGACAGTAATTCTAAAGTAGTGGGACGTGTTACGAATGAGGAGAAACAAATATTTACAGTGTCTGGTGGACAAATTCAGGATACAACATGGTACCATGTAGCGATGTCTTTTGAAAAGGATATGAATTTTGATGGTGGCATTTTACATCTTTACATAAATGGAGATGAAGTCGCTGCTGATACTGTCACAGGTGAATTGGCAGGTACTGTACCAGCTACATGGGTTGATACATTATCTATCCATCTTGGTAGAGATTGGGCAAATACTGAACCTCTCTATGGGAAAATCGATGAGTTTCGTATATCTAATGTTGGGAGAGAGCCCTGGGAATTTAATGTAAACATGGCTCGGGTTGAGGTTGCTCCTGCAGCAATGGATTTTGGTAATGTGCTGGTTGGGCAAAAAAGGGTTTTAAAACTATGGGTTAAAAATATAGGTATAGATGTTTTAGACGTTAACGATATTAGTATTACTCCATATTCTTCTCTTTTTGGAGTAGAGGTTACAAGCTTTAGTGTTCAGCCGGGAGACAGCCAATCTGTTAAAGTGACTTACACTCCTACTAACACAGATACTGCATTAACACAGTTAATATTAGTTACAAACGATCCTTCTCCTTCTGGATCGCATAAACAGGTTATTCTCAGAGGTATTGGTATTGATAACAGACTTACAGGTCCTTATCAATCTGATATTTTTACACTTGGTCTGTACCATTTTGATGAGAGCAGTGGAACAACAGCTGGTGACTCCTCCGGTGGGGAAAGAGATGGGTTGTTGTACGGGGGAATGGTATGGGCTGGTTCCGGACGTTTTGGGGGTGCTCTAGAATTTGATGGAGTTGATGATTGGGTATTGATTCCAAAAAGTTCACTATACGGATTGAGACAGGGCTTTTCAGTTGAGTTCTGGTTTTCCATATTGACAAAGCCGGCTGATTCTTGCTTTTTGTTTAGATTGGGTAGAGCAGATACTACAGAAATTGGTATCCTGCTTGATAAAAATAAAGGAATTATAGCAGCCATTGGTACTCAAGATACTCTTTTTGCAGGTTCTCTTGACTCTCTAAATTTGAATCAATGGTACCACATTCTGTTTTCTTCTGATGGTGATTCTATGAGTTTGGCTCTAAATAACATCGTTAAAGATCATAAACATTTGAGTGGAAACCTGAATTTTGTGAGTACGGATTCTCTTAACATTGGCGGCACTAGTGGAGGTCGATATTTTCATGGATATATAGATGAGTTGAGAATTTCCAATATTGCTCGTGAACCTTGGGAAATTAATGTTCTTCCACCTACTATTGCTGTTTTTCCAACGGAGCTAAATTTTGCTACAGTCTTGCTGGGAAAATCTCGAACAGTATCTTTTTCGGTAACAAACCAGGGTGATCAAGATCTAGTAATTTCGGAGATAAGGGGTGGAGGGGGAGTTTTTACACTGCCCGACACAGGATTTACTCTCTCGCGGCTTAATACAAGGGAAATTCCAGTTACTTATACTCCGAGTGTCGCTAACACAACAAATAATGCAACATTGACCATTGTTTCCAATGATACTGCTAAACCGACAGTAGATGTTATACTTGAAGGAAGTAGTACCGATAAACAGGGTATTACCCAATATAAACGAGATTCTCACACCATCGCACTTTACCATTTCAACGAAACCAAAGGTGACACAGCTCTTGATGCTTCGTTACATGGACATAATGGTTTGTTGCATGGCGGGGTAACACGAACAGACGGTTTCTTTGATAAGGGTTTATTGTTCGATGGAGTTGATGATTATGTAAGTGTTGACACAAGTCAAGATCTTACTTTTGACATGACTTCGAGAAGTTTCAGTATAGAAGCTTTCTTCCGTACAGATACGCTTTCTCAAGTTTTGATATCTAAAGGCTATCAAGATACTAATCATAAAATAAATTACAGAATTTCCATTAACAATCAAGCCCGGTTAGAGGTTGAAGGATTTGGAAGTGGGGGGCCTTCTGTTAACGATAATGCCTGGCATCATGTAGTTTTCATTTATGATCATTTAACACAGATTGGGACGCTGTACCTTGATGGTGTTAAGATCTGGTCTCGTTTCAGAACAGATACAGAGAAAAATATAACCAACAGACCTTTAATTTTTGGTGCGGCAGAAGCAGATTCAATCCATCGTTTCAACTATTTTAAAGGATATCTGGATGAAATTAGAATTTCTGATATTATTAGACAACCGTGGGAATTTCAGGTTGCTGACTACGGCATAAAGGTAGATTCGATTGCTCCTGATCCACCTGAATTGGGGAAAGATCTTACTATAAACCTTCACGTTCCTGATGGTAAAAAAGTTTCTCTCTATTATCGCAATGGTGGAACTGAAACTTATCAGGAAATGGCAGCAGATTCCGTAGATTCTGTAACCTATAGAGCTATTTTACCTGGTACGGCTGTTACTCTTTCTGGACTCGAGTATTACGTTAAGGTTATAACTACCAACAATGACACTTTGACATATCCATCACTTGATTCACAGAATAATCCTAATGCAGAGATTGTGCACTTCAGTGGTCTGAAGTCGCCTCTTACTTTTAACCGGGAATTTCAGATGTTTTCTATTCCATTTGAATTAGATACATCGACTGTAGAAAGTGTGCTGGAGGATGATCTTGGTCCTTATGATCCTTATAGTTGGCGGCTTTTCTGGTGGCATATTTACCAGGCTAAGTATATAGACTATAATCCTAAAACAAAGGATATTCCTTATTATTTCGAACTTGTTCCGGGACGAGCTTACTGGTTGGTCACAAATTTCGGAAAAACGTTTGATATAGGGTCAGGTCATACTGTTTCTACCGATTCATCTTATCAGATCGGACTACAACCAGGACATTTAGACACGGTTTCTTTGAAACTCGTTCCAGGGTGGAATATGATAGGCACTCCTTACAACTTTTCTGTGCTCTGGAGTGATTGTTCAGTTTCTTCTGATTCAGTAAAAACACTGTACTATTACGATGGCAAAGAGTTTAAAATAGATTGGCCTGTTATGGAACCATGGAAAGGATATTTTATTTGTAATGAAGGTACCAAACCCGCAACGCTCTATATTCTGCCCAGAGCAGCTAAAGCTGTTACTATAAAGGCAATTCCTGAAAAAGGAGTTCTGGCAGAATTTAATAAGAATGAATGGTTATTTAAATTGTCGGCTGAAACAGGTAATGCCTATGATACTGACAATTTTGCAGGAGTCCGCTTGGATGCAAAAGAAGGATGGGATTTTAGAGATCGCGCCGAACCTCCTCCTGTTGGGAGCTATGTTTCCCTTTACTTTGAGCATAAAGATTGGCAGTATCATCCAGAAACTTATACTGCTGATATTCGGGGACCGGATAAGAACGGTTATATCTGGGAATTTGCTGTGGAAACAATGGTTCAGGAACAGCCTGTTACAATTCACTGGACCCTTTATCAAAAGTTACCAGAGGGCTGGAAAGCTTACCTCCTTGATCTGGATCAAGGAGTTTCAACGAATATGTTGAGAAATAAGACTATAGAATACAATTCCAGCAAAGAAATACCCAATTATCATAGATTTAAGATGATCGTTGGTACCAAAGAATTTGTTGAGAATCATAACGATGGCATTCCTCTTGTTCCGGTTAAATTTGCTCTTTTTCAGAATTATCCTAATCCATTTAATCCTGATACAAAAATTAGTTACAGCATACCAAAGAAATGTGAAGTAGAGATTGTTATTTTCAACATAATTGGTCAGCGTGTCAAAAAGCTGGTTAGGAGTGTTAAAAATGCAGGCCGTTATCAGGTAATCTGGGATGGAAGAGATGATCAAGGACGCTTTGTTTCCAGCGGTGTTTATATTTATCGATTGAAAGCAGCGGGAAAAGTGGCCACACGTAAAATGATAGTTTTGAGGTGAATCAATGAAGTTGAAACTTTCAATTTTGCTTATTGTTCTTTTGACAGCTCGTGTTTTTGCCCAGGAAGAAATCTTTCCTATTCCAAGGCGGGCTTATGTAAACATGGGAATAAGTTTTCAGATGTGGCAAAGAGAAAAAGCTGGCTTGCCTGTAGATCAGTTGGCCCTTCCTATATCGATTTTAATTCCACTGGGAAGGAATCTTGATCTATCAATTTCACATACACCGGCTTTTTCCAAACAGTATAAGAATCAAACTATATATGGTTTATCTGATACCTGGGTTCAGGGAGATTATGTATTCTGGAATGATAAAGCAATGTTGAATCTGGGAGTTGGTTTGCCAACAGGAAAAACTCGGTTAGACAGTTCTCAGTTTGAACTTTCCAAACAATTGAGTAAAAATATTTATCAATTCCAGTTACCAATATATGGTCAGGGTTTTTCTGGAATGATAGGTCTGGCAATGGCTTTTCCTGTTGTGGATGGAGTTGTTATAGGAATAGGAGGTGAGTATCTTTACAGAGGGTCTTATTATCCTGTAAAATATAATTATGGTGGGAAAAGTATTAATCGTATATTTGATAAAAGATATACTCCAGGAGACGAAGCCAGTGGGAATATTGGTGTAGATATCAGGATTGGAGAGAATATGAAAATTATGCTCGATGGCATTTATACTTATTACTGGAATGATATATTAGACGGAGAAATTGTTTATAGATCTGGAAATAAATTTACAGGTAATCTGGGGTTTTTCTATCGCTTCAATCAGAAGTATATATGGACACATCTTATATTTAGGCAAAAGGGCAGGAACGAATTATTGCAAGGATTGTATTTTGGCGAAGAAGAAAAAAATTCCAACGGATCTCAAATTGAGATTAATGTAGTATCTAAAATAATAGATTACCAAAATGGTGAGATTTTTGCCCTTGGAGAAGGGCGTTTCTACGGCAAAAATCAGATAGGAACTGGAGCAGTGATAGCGGTTGGAGGAGGGGTAGGAGCGAATTATCGATTTGATCGTAATACAATCCTAGATTTACAGTTTAAATATATTCTTGGACAATTCAGACCACCGTGGAAAAGAAGTATAGAAGGATTGCAAACTT
Source organism: uncultured bacterium (assembly GCA_964473625.1). Taxonomy (GTDB): domain Bacteria; phylum Zhuqueibacterota; class QNDG01; order QNDG01; family DSAB01; genus CAYYPT01. The sequence goes on from CAYYPT010000076.1 coordinate 12,035, forward strand.
TTGCAGGATTGAAATTTGAATTATAAAGGTGCTAATTCCATGCAACGACCGTAGTGTTTTTTTGATAAATTATTGCTATTCTTGTTTTTTTGTATTTTTGTTTTTCCACGGTTTTTTATGAAACTGCACTTTTGCACTTTTAGTATATAGAAGATATTACTTGTTTTTAATAAG
>CAYYPT010000077.1:0-12060 GCA_964473625.1 uncultured bacterium
ATGAATCGATTTAAGTTTTTATCCCTTTCATTAATTTTGCTGATAATTATTTCTTGTGGTAGCAACAAGATGCAAGGTGTGCTTCAGCCCAATTTAGAAGAATTTGGCGCTTATTACACTCTAATAAATTCAGGAGAAGAATTCGAAAAATATGCTCGTGTCGGGGATTATGCGGATATTATCGTAGACCTTGGCAAAGAAAATGGTAAATTTGTTTTCTGGCGTGGTTCAAGTTATCTGCCTTACTGGCAAACAGCAAACGGTAAATGGTTTGTACAAGAAATTATTCCACGAAAAGGAGATGGAAACGACCGGATGCCTGATAAGGTAAATACTTATTCGCATGTAAAAATAATTGAAAGCACGCCAGAAAAAGTAGTCATTCATTGGAGATATTTGCCTGAATTTTCCGGGAAAAATCCACATAAAGGTGTGAGCGCAGTAAAGTTTGTAGATGAATATTTCAGCATTACACCAACAGGAGAAGTGACCAGAATTATCCGCAAGGGTACAAAGAAGATTGATGACTGGCGAGACCCGTTAAATAGGACAACGCAAAAATTTTTACTAACTCTAAATGGCATTAAGGAAGTAGAATTGATTAAGCCCCGTCATTCAAAAAAAGCGGCGCCAGTTAAGGGAGCTCCAGTAAAGACCGAAGTTGTTGTAGAACCGGTAGCCTGGTGGAAATTCGATGAAGGGCAGGGAGATGTTACAGAAGAGAGTGTGAGCAAAATAAAAAGTACAATTGAGGGCCATAAAAGCCTGTGGAGAAAAGGAGTTTCAGGTACGGCACTGCAATTTGATGGTTACACCTCTCGAATTAAATTTCCAGGCGAAAAAGCACCAAAAGTTTCATCAACTATTACATTGGAAGGCTGGATTGCCCTGGGTGCGTACCCCTGGAGCTGGGCACCGATCATTCAACAATGTGACGATGTTCCTGAAGAAATTGAACGCGTTGTTGGCCATCGGGCTCTTTTAATTGGGGAAGAAGGAGAAGATGATCCGGCAAAGACAGATTTCAAAATTGTTTTGAAAAAAGAGAATGATACTGGTTATTTTTTAGGTATTGATGGGCATGGCTACCCCTGTTTTAAGTTAAAAGTTGGGGATAGTTGGGAGGAACTGACTTCTAATGTTCATCTCGAAAGGCGACAATGGTATCATATCGCTGGGACGTATGACAAAGATGCAGGAAAAATGATCATTTATGTTAACGGCCAACCTGCTGGTGAAAAAAAGGTAGCTCATAAGAATATAGTCATGTCTCTGAAAGATATTAAAATTGGACAGGGAAAACCCAGACGTCCGGTAGATCCTGTACGTATGAATACATTTGTAGACACTTTCTCGATTGATGGTCTATTAGACGAGATTCGTATTTATGATAAGGCCTTAACTGCAAATCAAATTAAACAGTCATTCGAAAGTTTCAAACCATCTCTTGTAGATTTAAAGAATCCCCAAATGGATAAAAGAATTCTTCCCGAAGGTGAATCAAGAGGGAAATTTGGAGCTTATTACACCCATTTAAAATTTTATGATATCTGGGATAATTTATGGCGTGTCAGCGAGCATCCTGATGTAGTAGTTGAATTTGATGAATTGCCCACTAAATTTATTTTTTGGCGCGGCACTGGTTATATTCCCATGATCGTAAACGAGAAAGGTCAGTGGTACACCAATGAATTTAATGAAACCTGGAATAAATCCGGTGGCAAAGGTTGCCAGGAACCAATGTCTGATAAAGAGTGTTATACTAATCACGCCAGGATTATTGAGAATACTGATGCCCGTGTGGTGATTCATTGGCGATATCCTTTGGTTGATGTTCTTCATGTTATTGCTAATTACAATGAGGATACCGGCTGGGGAGACTGGTCAGACTGGTATTTTTACATTTATCCCGATGGTTGGGCAGTGAAAAAAATGCATCTGTGGACAAATGGGGAAAGAAATCATGAATGGCAGGAATCCATAGCAGTATTTGGTCCTGATCAACATCCGGAACAAATAATTGAAAAGAAAAATACCTTACAAATGATTAATCTTAAAGGCCGGGTTGTAAAATATGACTGGATTCAGGGCCCTCCTCCAGATGTTGAAAAACCAAAGGACAAGTGCATTCAATATATAAATTATACCGGAGAATATGATCCAGTAACGGTTGGAAAATTTATTGGATCAAATGTCTACGGTGGAGAACTGACTTCCTATGCTGTCTTTCCTACCTGGAATCACTGGCCTGTTGCTCAGATGCCCTCAGACGGCCGTTACGCTAGTTTCCCTGACAGAACTGCTCATAGTTCTTTGACGCATGTATTTTTACCAACTTATGCCGAAGATTTTGGCCCCAGGCCCTATCAAGAAAAGATTATGATGGAAGGAATGTCTAAGGCCGATAAGGCAGAACTTGTTATGCTGGCTCGTTCCTGGTTAAATGCTCCAAAAGTTAAATCAAGTTCTGGGTGTGCAAATTGCCATTACGATCCAGCGCAACGTGCCTATGTTATGGAAAAAGTAGATGATAATATTATTTTGATGATTGCTGCCTCAAGAAATAGTCCAATATTTAATCCTTGTTTTGTTGTAAAACACTGGAATAGTAAACAAAAAGCAAATGTCAAAGTTGATCATATAATCCAGCGGGAGGGTTCGTGGTTAAGGCAGGGTGTCGTAAGGGATGAAGATGGTACCCAAACGTTAATCGTCTGGTTAAAGAAAAAAACAACTTCTCCACTTCAGGTTGAAATATTCCGCTCAAATTAATTAAAATTCCGAGGAGAGGTTACGATTAATTAAGGGCTTTGCCGGTTTTATAAATGTATGTATATTACATTTACGAAGTAGATGAGATTATAGGCTGGATTTTTCGGTAGGGTAAAGGACCCCTGTCAAGGAGAGTGGCCAAGTCTGTAACCGAAGAAACCTCGTAAGGCAAAAGTGACCTTTAATAGGAGTTTGGGGCAAGCCGCAAAAGATTCTACTTCGATGGAAAGTTAAGAATAATAATAACCTCTTCGAAGAAGACAAATAAGAATGATTCAGAGTTGTTGGTTTTTGAGACTTAGGCATCACGCAAGAACAAGATTCATAATATACTGCTTGCGCATGGTATAATTACTAAGAGAGAAGATTTTAGTAGTGAGAAAGGGCTTAAGAGAGTCCAGTCGTATGCATTAGGAGAGATAGCCGAGGTAGAGCTTGATGTAATAGTTGCACAGATTCGTCACTTAAATGAGGGTATAAAGAAGCTTAATCAAGAGATTGAGTCCAGGGGGAAGCGATTGAAAAGTTACAAGAACATCACCAGTATCAAAGGGATTGGGCCTAAGAGTGTAATGAGACTGTACTGGGAAAGCCATTATAGTGACATCAAGGAAACTGTTGGGTATCATTTATCGAACATTGAAGAATAACTGGATATTTGAAGATTTCCCAAATTTTGTACTTCAATCATAAAAAATCTGAGTAGAGTTGGAACAATTAATCATAGGAGTCGCCTATTGTAAATCCTGCCCTGGTGATTAAAAATTGGGGAGATAAAGATGCACAGTTAAAAATCAATAAAGTCAGTTGATTTTTTATTGTCACCCATTAAAGGAGAAAAACGATGGGGAAAATATTGTCCATTGCTATTTTTACTTTTATAATTACAACTCAAGTAGCTGCAGGTGATTTTGGTGCTTATTATACTAAATTACCCTACGAAGATGAAATTACAGGTAAGTATGCGGACGTCATTGTGAAGTTGCCCAATGACGGACAAATTGTGTTTAGTCGTGAATCCAGTTACCTCCCTTACTGGAGAACCAATAATGGGAAATGGTACTTTCAAGAAATTATTCCAAGAAAGGGCGATGGGGATAAAACCCGGCCAGATAAATATAATAGATATTCATATGTACGAATTGTCGAGAATTCCCCTAAAGAAATTATCATCCATTGGAGATATATGCCAGATTTTAATAATTTGGATTTTGATGGAGTTGTTCATGAAATATTTACAGTCACACCCGACGGCACAGTAATTCGTTCAATACACCAGGGACGCAAGAAACTGGATGTGTATAATGATCCTAAAAATATTTCTATCCAGAAATTAAAACTTCTTCCAAAGGGAATTCAACAATTATCGTATATGGCAGCCAAACCACCCGAAAGAATTAATTATCCCCCAATAGATGGCTCACCTGTTAAATTCCATCATATTGATGAATCGCCTGTTGCCTGGTGGAAATTTGATGAAGGATTGAAAACTCATACAGATAAAACAATGGAAAGTGTAAGTCCCATTGCTTGTTCGATAGGTGGCAATAAAAGTGTCTGGGAAAAGGGCGTTTCAGGTACAGCATTAGCATTTGACGGTTATTATTCAAAAGTTATTCTACCTGGCGCTAAAGCTCCGATTTTTAATGATGGCTTTACGGTAGAAGCATGGTGTGCATTGGCAGTTTATCCTTTTTCATGGAGTCCGATTGTTCATCAATGTGAATGGAAGAAAAAAGGCTACTATTTTGGTATTAACGAATTTGGCTTTCCTGCTCTCATGCTTTCAATTAATGGGAAATGGCAAGAAATTGTAGCCTCTCAAAGAATACCGTTGAACCAGTGGACTGCTCTGGCCGCAACTTATAATGGGAAACAGGGTAGGGCTTGCATTTATATCAATGGGCAACTATCTAAAGAGCAAAAAGTCAATAAGGGAGAAATAACCCTGTCTTCTACTGATTTACAAATCGGTTTAAATCAAATGAAATTAGAAGCCTCAAGCTATCCTACAATAATTGGAATTGAAGGTTTGCTGGATGAAATATTAATGTATGATGTTTCTTTGAAGGCTAAACAGATTGCCAAATCTTATGAAAGTTTAAAACCGGATTCTTATTTGAGGAATCATCCCGATTTGCAACCAAGGATTCTACCAGGGCATCCTGGAATAGCAGACAGATTTGGTGCTTTTTATACTAAATTAGCATATCATGAGCTATGGGATAATATGTGGCGTATCAGTGATTATCCGGATATTATGGTTAAATTCGATGCATTGCCAACAAGTGTTGTATTCTGGCGGGGAACCAATTATGGTCCGGCTTTTGTCACAGAAAATAATATATGGATGGTTGATCAAAGTGTTGAAACAGGATACGAAGGTTATGGTTGTTGTGAACATATGTCTGACAAGCAATGCCGTTTTAGCCATGTAAGATTAATTGAAAATACCGATGCACGGGTGGTTGTTCACTGGCGTTATGCCTTTGTTTCCACTAATGAATTGAAGTTTCCGGATGAGTTTCCCCCTACTAATGAGAAATGGGAGAAATATAAGAGCTGGGCGGATGAATATTATACAATTTATCCTGATGGAGTGGTTGTCAGAAAGGTCAATGATAGGTCTGGAGCCAGTATTTTCTGGCAGGATATTCAATTTTTGACTCCGCCGGGGAGAATTCCGGAAGATCAAATCCATTTGAAGGCATTGACATTAGCTGATATGAAATTATGGGCCCATGTTAAATGCGACACATTGGTATTGGATTGGACAAATGGCCGTCCGAAAAATACGCTCGAGGATGCAAATTTTGAGCTGATCAATTTTAAATCAAAATATAAGGTGTTTTTATTGTTTCAAGAAGGAGTTTATATTAACCCCTGGATAGCAGGACGCAAAGATTCCTTTTCTCATTTCTCTCACTGGAATCATTGGCCTGTAGCCCAGATTCATAGTGATGGACGCACTGCTTTATTTCCTGATCGAGTTATGCATTCTGCTTTAGCGGCAGCCGACAACGCAGTCTTTCATGGGAATATGGCAATATATGGTTTTACAAACCAATCGATCAAAACATTGCTCCCGTTAGTCAAGTCTTGGAATTATCCACCGCCAATAAAAAGTGTTAATGGTGGAATTAATAAGGGCTATGATAAATCTCAAAGAGCTTACATTTTACATATTAATTCCGATAAAATGTCTTTCGATTTAGTGGGTTCAAAACTTCGTCCTGTCTATCATCCTTGCTTTGTAATAAAAAATTGGAAAAATGATCAAATTGCTACTCTGGAAATCAATGGGAAAATTCAAAATAATAATCCTGATTTTCGGCAAGGTATTATTTGGGACACGGATGGTACACGAACATTGATTATTTGGTTAAAATTGAAGTCGCAAGATATGGCACATATTATAATTGCCAAAAAATAATTTGCAAGACATTAGTTATTTTTAGTAATTAATTTCAAAACTTAAGAAAGTAAATCAAAATGCCGCTATTTGTTTTTAAGCAATTTATAAGATAAAAAGGTTAAAAATTTTTACAAAATAGGTAAAATTGGTTGACATTATGAAAGAATATTCTTATCTTAATTACATTAAGAAATTAAGTTCTTTAGTATTTTATCTAAATAAAAAATTAATTAAAATCATTTAACTAAGGAGGAAGCGTTATGTCTAGAATAATTAAAACAGGTTTAGTTGTTTTCCTATTGACAATAATAGCGGTTGTTAGTGGATGCAAACAAGAATCCACAAAACAAATTATTAAGGCTAAAGCACCGAAAAACATAAAACGTGTAGGCATGGTTATCGGGATAAAACCTGATAAAATTGAAGAGTACAAAAAACTCCATTCCGATTCCAATCCAGGGGTTCGTGACCTGTTAACTAAATATCATATACACAATTTTTCTATTTTTCTCCAGAAGATTGACGGCAAGTGGTATGAGTTTGGCTATTATGAATACACTGGTGATGATTATGAAGATGATATGGCGAAACTGGCAGCAGAACCACGAAATAAAGCATGGCTTGCTGTTACCGATCCCATGCAGATCCCACTGCCGGGTTCAAAAGGATGGACTGTGATGGAACAGGTTTACTTTAATAAATAGCAGATTTTTGTATAGTGCACATTTTCCCAACAACAGGAATGGTAAAAACTTTTCCTGTTTGATTTGTGATGCATTATTTATCTAATAATAATATGATAATCAAACATTTTTAATAGAAAAAATCTACCAACACATTTGGAGGTATTCATGAAAAGTGCAGGACTAGTTATTTCCACTGTTGACCTGATTATAATTGTTGCATATCTGGTCGGAATCATGGTTGTGGGCATTCTTGCTGGTTATAAAAAACGTGCATCTAGTGAGCAATTTTTTCTGGCGGGGAAATCTTTGCGATGGCCTATGATCGGAGCGGCTTTGTTTACCGCAAATATTTCGACAATCCATTTGATCGGTCTGGCCGCAGATGGTTACCGAATTGGTTTAGTAGTCGGAAATTTTGAGTGGATGGCAGCATTTACACTTATTATTTTGGGAGTTGTTTTTGCACCTTTTTATTTTCGAAGCAAGCTCGGGACTTTGCCCGAATATCTTGAAAAACGATATAGTCCCACTGCTCGAACAATTATGGCGTTTATTGCTATTTTTGCTGCGCTTCTTATCCATATTGGCATGAGTCTCTATGCAGGTGCCACAGTATTGGAACACTTCTTTGGCATTAACCTGTATATCTCTATCATAGTCATTGCTATTATTACTGCAACTTATACCATCATCGGTGGTTTGAAAGCAGTCGTTTTTACAGATACGATTCAGGCAGTATTATTGCTTGCAGGGGCTGCTACCCTTACGTTGATTGGATTGTCACGTTTACCAGATGTAGGTATTCATTCATTGGTTGATTTGAGAGCAGTAGTGAAACCTGGACAGATGAACATGATTCATAATCTGAAAAATTCTGCCACTGGACACTTAAATGAATACTCCTGGCTAACGGTGATGGTTGGATATTTCGTATTAGGCATCTGGTATTGGTGTACTGATCAAACAATTGTCCAGAAAGTACTTGGTGCTAAGACAGAAAAAGATGGGCGGGATGGTGCTATCTTCGCGGGTTTCCTGAAAATATCAACAGTCTTTTTAATGGTGTTTCCAGGTGTTATTGGATATATTCTTTTCAAGAATCAAATTAGTAAGCCTAATGATACTTTGCTCGTGATGATGCAAAACCTGCTACCTGTTGGATTAAGGGGGTTAATGGCTGCCGGATTGCTGGCTGCATTGATGAGTACTATCGAAGCAGCTTTGAACAGTACAGCTACCGTTACGGCAAGGGATATTGTGAAGCGTCTACGCCCTCAAACTTCGGATCGTTCATTAGTTCTTATTGGACGAATTACTGCTGCTACTGTCATTTTGTTGGCGATGGTATGGTCAACACAGGGCGGACGGTTTGCCAGCATTTTTGTGGCTATCAACAAAATTCCAATGATGTTTGCTCCTGCTATTACTACAATATTTGTGTTAGGCATATTCTGGCGCCGTGGTACTAAAGAAGCAGCGTTAACAACTCTTATTGTTGGGCTTTTGGTTGGTACAATTTATTTTGTGATTGATCTTCCTCTTTTTGGTAATGTTCAGTGGATTACTAATTCCGAGAGAGGATTAGGTATACCTTACATGGGAGTGGGTTTGATCTTACTTAGTATATGTATTATCGTATATGTTATTGTAAGTGTACTAACTCCAAAACCATCAGAGGAACAGCTAAAGAATCTTTGTTGGGAGAGACCCTTTCAGGTAATCACCGAGGGTAAAATTACTGGTGTTACTGACCCACGAATTATGGCAGCACTATTGTTTGTAGTTATGATTATTCTCTATACAATTTTCCATTGAGGATGAGTATTTAGTATTCAATGTGTTCCAAATTACCTATATTAACATTTCACTATAGGAGAAAAATTATGCGGCAAGCAATTATGACAGAACCGGGTAAGATTGAGTTCCGAGATGCTCCTGTTCCGATTGCAAAAGAAGATGAAGTCCTATTGCGGATTAAAAGAATAGGTGTTTGTGGATCCGATATTCATGTATATCATGGGAAGCATCCGTACACATCGTACCCGGTGGTTCAAGGACATGAATATTCAGGGATCGTTGAGGTAGTAGGGAAAGGTGTTACAGGTGTAAAAATTGGATCCAAGGCAACCGCTAGACCACAGCTTGTTTGTGGAAAATGTAAACCATGCTTGCGGGGAGATTATAATATATGCGATAATCTTCGAGTTGAAGGTTTCCAAGCTCCAGGAGTGGCCCAAGATTTCTTTGTAACAAGTAAAACAAAGTTGGTACTTCTGCCAGACAATTTTACGTTTGAAATGGGAGCAATGGTAGAACCTGCTGCTTGTGGTGTACATGCAGTTGGGCGTGCAGGTGATATTTCAGGGAAAAATGTTGTGGTATTGGGTGCTGGTACAATTGGTAATTTTATTGCTCAGGTGGCGCAGGCCTCAGGTGCTAATGTTCTTATTTCTGATATAAGTGATTTCCGTCTTGACGTAGCACAAAAATGTGGGCTTTCTAATGTTTTTAATCCGATAAAAGAATCGTTGGAAGAGGCAAAAAAACGTGTTTTTGGGAATGAAGGTTTAGATGTTGCTTTTGAAGCAGTTGGAGCAGAGGAGACAATAAACTCAGCCATTGAAAATATTGAGAAAGGTGGATTGATTGTTGTGGTTGGAGTGTTCCCTGAAAATCCTTGTATTAATTTGGGGTTTGTCCAGGACAGAGAATTAAGGATGATTGGTAATTTGATGTACAAGCATGAAGATTACTTAAAAGCAGTAGAGCTGATCGGTGTGGGAGAAATAAAAACAAAGCCATTGGAATCTAAACATTTTCCATTTGAGCAATATCTTGAAGCTTATAAGTTTATTGATAAACAAGGTGATAAAGTCATGAAAGTTTTTATTGACTTATAAAAAATATTAACTGAGAATTTGTTTGTTAAAATTATGAAGGTTTATTATGAGTGAAGTGGATGTGTTTTCTCCATCTACAGTAGTAGGATTAGGAGAAATTTTGTGGGATTTATTACCAGATGGTAAGCAATTTGGAGGCGCACCAGCGAATTTTGTCTTTCACACAAAATTACTGGGAGAGAATAGTTTTATTGTAAGTGCTGTAGGGGATGATATTTTGGGACATGAATTGCTTGACCATTTGAACAATCTTGGTTTGAGTTGCCAATATGTTGCATTAGATAAATATCACCCAACGGGTACAGTTACAGTTAAGGTGGATAAAGAAGGTACACCAAATTTTATAATTCATGAAAAGGTTGCATGGGATAATATTCCTTTATCTGAAGGAATACTTGAGTTAGCAAAAAGGACGGATGCTGTTTGTTTTGGAACTTTGGCACAAAGATCAATTGTATCAAGGGAAACAATCCGTGCGTTTCTTAAATCAATGCCTCCTGAATCTCTTCGCATTTTTGATGTAAATTTGCGACCACCTTTTGTCACCAAACAAGTGATCTTAGATATGCTTCAATTGGCAGATGTTTTGAAGTTAAATAACGAGGAATTACCTATAATTTCAGAAATGTGTTCAATTACTGGAAATGAAACTAATATTTTGAGGCAGTTTTTAGAGAGATATGATTTAAAGCTTATTGCTTTAACCAAAGGGAAAAATGGTAGTCGGTTGCTCACGCCAGAGTATGATTCAAATAAACCGGCAAAAATGATTAAAGTGGTGGATACGGTAGGTGCGGGAGATGCTTTTACGGCCGCTCTCGTTTCTGGATTATTAAGAAATTTTCCATTGGAAAAGATTCATGAGCAGGCGGTAAATTTAGCCGGATATGTTTGTACGCAAAAAGGGGCTACGCCTGAATTGTCTGATGAGTTTAAAAAGAAAATATTGACACCGTAAAGAAAAATCAACTTTAAACAAGATTAGATAACTTGAAAGGAGAAATTATGAGAAATTTTAATTATTCTCAGCCAACTGAAATAAGGTTTGGACGCACTCGTGTGAATGAAGTGGGAAAAGTTGTAGCAGGGTTTGGTAAAAGATGTTTACTTGTAACTGTACCTGAATTTCCTGCATTAGCACCTCTCTTTGCGAAGGTGAAAAAGCTACTCTCCGAAGCAAATATTGAAGTTGCTCATTTTGATCAGGTACAGCCAAATCCTACCACTGATAGCATCACAGTGGGGGCTAATCTTGCAAAAGAGTTTGAAGCCGAGGTTATTTTAGGAGTTGGGGGTGGATCAAGTATGGACAGTGCTAAAGCTATTGCTGTTGAAACAACGCATGAAGGAACTTCTTGGGATTATCTTTACTTCAGGGACACACAGCCAACTGAGAAAACGCTGCCCATTATAGCAGTGACCACGACTTCTGGTACTGGATCGCAGGTAACTCAAGTAGCTGTAGTAACAAACACCAAAGAGAGAACGAAATCGGCAATTTATAATTCAATTATTTATCCCCGTGTAAGCATTGTTGATCCCGAACTAATGCTTACAGTGCCTGAGCATGTTACAGCATCAACTGGGTTTGATGTATTTTGTCATGCTTTTGAGAGCTTACTACATACTAATGCTTCTCCTTATACTGATTTGCTCGGGAAAGAAGCGATTAAATTGGTAGTCAAAAATTTACCTAAATTGGTAAAAGATTTAGAAAATATTGAGGCTAGAACCAAAATGGCTTGGGCAGATACACTAGCTGGTCTCTGCATTGCTAACGCTGGCGTTACCTTGCCTCATGGAATGGGCATGGCGATTGGAGGAATGTATCCTCATGTTATGCACGGAGAAGCATTGGCAATTGTCTATCCTGCTTTTGCACGTTTTACATATAAATGGGCGATACCGCAATTTGCATTTGTGGGACGCACTTTAAATCCACAGTTAGAAAAAGTATCTGAGGAAGAAGCTGCCGAAAAATCATGTGAAGAAATCGATGCCTTCCTGAAGAAAATTGGTATGTGGATCAATCTGAAAGAAAAACAGATACCAGAAAATGAGATACCCGAACTCGCCAAAGCTAGTATGGTTCTACCTGATTATACAAATAACCCCAGGGTGGCTACATCGGAAGAAATGCTAGAACTCGTTAAGGAATCTTATAGCAAATGATAATGCAAATGTGTTGATGAATTCTTTCAAGCTTAAGCTGTAAAAAAGTCAAGCGTTGTTTATACGTGTTGCCTCAAAATAAAATGTAACCGAAGATATTAGTAGTAGTTAATTT
>CAYYPT010000078.1:0-11941 GCA_964473625.1 uncultured bacterium
ATTTATCATTATAAAGTAACTCTGACGTTTCTGCCAAAGTTTAGTTTTGAATTGCGACCCTCTGGTGTGCTTTTGAAAAATAACAGGCATTGGTGCGTACTCATAAAAGAAATCCTGCTGTCTTCAAATAAAATATAAGTCAAAAATAAAATCGTAAAAATATGTTTGCTTTTGTGCCTGTTATTCTCTCGTTGAGATCATAAGTATTTACATTCTCTTCAGATTGGAAAGTTATATATCTAAAGCCTACCTCACATCCAATACTGAAATGAGAATTGTAGAAATATTCACCTCCTACAGCAGGACCAAAGAAAAATCTATCTGTTTTTTCTTTACTTGAATCATTTCCGTATGGATCATGACTGTAATAATTATATGTAGCTCTTGTATACCCAAATCTGAGACCGTAATATATTAGTGTCTTGTTCTTATCTGTTTTACCAAATACGCCAATTCCAATTCTGAAGCTGGTAGAAATTCTTTCTGTATAATCATTTTTACTTTTCAGTCTGACATAACTGAATTCAGGTTCAATTCTTAATTTGCTGTTTGCATCGATGGGAATAAAAATTGTTGGTATATTCCCATCTAAAAACAAATCTTGCCACACATTGTGAAACACGACCCCAATTCCTGCTCTGGATTTTTTCTCTTCATTTTTCACCTGTGCGAAAATGGTGTGGAACATTAGCACTAAAATCACACCCAGCAAAATACCAGACAATCTTTGTCTCATAATTGCTGTCCTCCCTGATAGTTATTTGAAATTTGTAATCAAAAACTAAGAAATAAGGGTGAAAAAGTCAAGCTATTTTTGCAGGAGAATGTAGAATTTATTCCATCAACAATCCCACCGATACATTTCTTATTTCGCCCATTCTTCGCTCAACCTGAGTATAGTAGTAGTTAAGAGCATTGTTAACGGCAAGTTGAAAAATGAAGTTTTTCCACTTAAACTGTCCCCTCAGATAAAGAAGCTTAAGCGGTACCCGCGGATCTAAAGGATTAATCTCAACTTTTTCAATACGGCTTGCATACCTGTACTCTGCCTGGAGCAATACTGGGCCTGAACGAAAAGTTCCTCTGAGGTTACACGAAACTCTTGGACTGTATGGAAGAGTTTCGTTGTGATAGATATCGTTCGGCTCTAACATGGTAAGATTGCCAGAAAAGCCTATGCGCTGATTCCACCACCACGTTTCTATACTAAATTCAACTCCAGATATTCTCGCTCTGATGTAATTTTGAAACTGAATTGTGCCCAAGAAATTGACAATAGGCTCTATCATATTCCAGTAGTCAGATCGGAAAAAGGAAAGTTCTGCGTGGCCGTTTTTCATAAAATTCTGTCTGAAACCAATATCCCAGAACCATGAGCGTTCTGGTTTTAAATCGGGATTTGGAATAACATTAAACCCTGAATAATCTGCCTTTATGTACTTTTCAAATACTGTTGCCGCACGAAACCCACTCCCAAGACTCGTTCTTATTACGGTTTCACTAAATGGTTTGTAGTTCAGGCCAAACTTGGGGCTAATGTGAATGTTGGTTTCTTCTCCAATCAGAACGTGGTAATCTAAACGTATACCAAACGTAGGAGTAAGATTAGATAAAATTTTCCATTCATCCTGGATGTAAGGCGAGATAGAATATCCTCTGTGATCTCCAAAGTACTGGGAACCAGAAATGTCTCGCCGAAATTCGTTTCCAAAAGTAATGTGGTGAAAAGCCGATGGCATCCAATCTGCTTGAACTTCCCAGCCAAGGCCTTTTCCTGGCTTGAAAGCACCGGGAGAATAAGCAGTGAGTTGATTCCCCATTGTAGAGATTAGGTTAGAAAGACGAAACTTTAAACCAAAACGAGAAGAAATAGGAAAATGATACTGAAGATAAATGTTTACTGTCTTGTAGCTAATTCTATCCTTTTTGTTGAACGGAGGTACTTCAAAAGGTCTGTTTTGATTGAGCCATTGTATGAATCCTCCTCTTATTTCCTTCATCCAGGCTGCATAAAGCTCGAGACGGGAATGATTTGATAAGGTGTAAACAAATTTGCCGGTACCATTCCACTGATGTGAATCATTGTTCTCCATATATCCCGTAGAAACACTTCGGGAAAAAGAGATCCGAAACCCAATAGGCCCAAGCTGTCGGCTGTAAGCAATATCTGCTTTTTCGTAGTGAAGTGTTTTATCTGTCCACCACCACTCTTTATAATACGGACGATCGTACACTCCGGCAACTGTCTTTATCTTGAGATTCCCTTTGGGAGAAGGATTTCCTGTAATAATGTTTACCACACCTCCCATTGCAGAAGAACCGTATAGGGCAGAACCTGCACCTTTGACGATTTCAACGCGATCCACATCGAGGAGCGGAATCATATCCCAGTTAATGGCACCCAGATCAGAGGTAAGTACAGGAACACCGTCTATCATTAGAAGCACACGACTCCCAACATTATAAACACTATAACCTGAAGACCCTCTGATACTAATATTTTCTTCGTTAAAGTAAACACCTGGGAGAAAAAACATTGCTTCTTCCAGACTACGGCTCTGCTTCTGGACAATATTGGAACCTGCTACAATATCAACTGCCTGGCTGGAACTGTTCAAATATTGGGGATGTTTGGCTGCGGTAACCACAACAGGATTCAAATAGATAACTGTTTTCTCAAGGAAAACTTTTGTGCGAGTTGTTTTCCCCGATTGAACCAAAACATCCTTGATTCTTCTATTTTTGTAGCCCATCATAGAAACATTGAGAGTATAAACGCCAGGAGGGACTCGGTAGATTCTAAAAATTCCATTCTTATCACTACTTCCACCTAAAAGCGTTTTATCAACCACAACGTTAACACCAACAAGGGGTTTGCCTGTTTCCTTATCAAGGACAACGCCTGTTATTGACCCTGGAGTTTGAGAATAAAGGGAAGAAAATAACATTAGAGAAAAAAGCAAAAATATTATCCATATTCTTTTCATATGAATTTTTTCCCATTTTTAGGGTCTTTAAGGTGATATTTGAATTTTGACCATTTGATATTGTTTCGGATTTATATCTTCGGTTACATCTTATTTAGGGCAACGCGCCCATCTTTGAGAAATCGACCGTGATGTCAATCCCTTTAAGAGTAGAATCCTTTGGCACAGTTACTATTCCTGGTGCTGTGCCTGTAGTATCGTCAGGATCAATATAAAAACCCACATCCTGAATCGTGTTCATATCAAAAGTATTATCAATCCAGAGGACGGCAATGTATTTGACAGTATCAGCAGAATGAACTCTGAGCATGTAGTCTGCTTTCTCAACAAAAGTAGAAACTGTATAATCAATGAAAATACTCTTGAAGTAATAATCAAGAATGTCACCTTGCTTTGGAATCTCAGTAAAAGCACCCACTCCTACAACTCCTGTATTTTCAGGCCATGGTCCGATGAAATTAATCGTACCCTCAATTTTTGCATCTCTGTTGACACGATTGAGATTGGCTTCTATATCAATGGTATCGAGAAAAGATTTACTGCTGGGAATGGTCACCGGTTTGAATGTTGGGATAAGTCGGCCTCCCAGGAAAATTCCCCCATAAACTCCGATGATGTTTGAAATATTCCACTGTTCATTGTGCTCCTTCCAGATTACTGCTACAACATCATATTTTCCTTTAGGAAGATAAATCCTGTAGTTTGCAGTATCACTGTAAAAATCAATCATATCGCTGAATAAAAGCTCCTTGATGTTACGAGGGGGAAAATCTTTCGCTACAGCTACCCGAACTTCATCTGTATGCCGGGGAATTTCACCTTTAAAAAATACTCTTCCGCTGATCCCGCTGTTGATAGGCTCAAGGCCATGATCTATGTGGCAATTTAAAAGTGGGGAAAAAAGGAATGCACATAAAATCAGAAAGGAAACCAACCAGGTTTTTCGATTTATTTTTTTCATTATAATTTTGCGGAGTTGAATTATAATAACATAAAAAGTATACGATTTCTTGTGAACTTTGTCAAGAAGAATGTTTATTGTGTTGAAGTACCCTCATTTTTTAAAAGTTGTTTTAGGTGAAATGCATTGCATAGAGGCGCTGGACTCCGGCATTTTATATCTCCGCTTGACGAAGAGGGACTATAGGGAGCTTTTTGGAACATAAATTGTTCTGCTCAGTGACGAATGTGCTCCCTTCAAATTGCAACATACAGAGGAATTAGATTCCTCGCTCCGCTTGGAAAGGCATGGAGTGTACGTCTTTCTTAAGGGATGCTGATTCAGCGGTACGATGAAGAATCATTTTGCCCATAGGCATTCTGATCATCTTCGGAATTTATCCTGCCTGTAAAAAACTGCGGAAGTTGAGTTTATGTAAGGACTGAAAACGGGAGAAACTCGCCTTTTTGAAAGCCATGAAGCTTGACTATGCTATCCTCACACTGAGTTTACTTCCTTCCAAACCCAGCCCCTACGCAACCAGCCTTTGGCGGCTAATGGTCTCCCCTTAGCTGGATTTCTTCTTCTCATTAACAAAAACGCAAAAAGGCATACCACCCTTCCCCTAAAAATAAATTCTAAATTGTAATATTCAGATCCCAACACTTCTAATTCAACTCTTTTTAAGTCTCAGGATTTGACTTGCGATTTTCTGTGTTTTTTAGTATACTTTACTGTTAAAATTTTATACAATATGTGGAATGAGGTATAAATGCGGAAAGCTCTTGTTACAGGTGGAACCGGTTTTATTGGAAGTCATTTAGTTGAACGTTTGCTTGGGAAAGACATTTCTGTACGTTGTTTGGTGAGAAAAGCAAATAATTTGGGTTGGTTACAAAAGAATAGGGATATAGAGTATGTTTTTGGAAATGTGGTAGACTATAATTCCCTGATACCAGCAGTTTCTAAAATAGATACTGTATTTCATCTGGCAGGGGTAACTAAATCTACTGCTGAAGAAAATTTTTATCAGGTTAATGCAACAGGCACGTTGAATCTTCTGAAGGCAGTAGTGAAGGTTAATCCTGAGCTTAAAAGATTTGTTTATATCTCTTCCCAGGCAGTTACAGGACCAAGCTCTACTCCTGTTACTGAGTCTGAAATTCCCAGGCCCATAACGCCGTACGGAGCAAGCAAACTTGCTGGCGAGGAAACTGTCCTTGCGTTTCGTTCTCAAATTCCTGTAACTATTCTCAGGCCAGCAATAGTTTATGGCCCCAGGGAAAAAGATGTCTATACGTTTTTTCGGATTATTCAATGGGGGATAAAACCGGTTCTGGGCTGGAAAGAGCACTATGGTAGTTTTATCTATGTGGATGACCTGGTTGATGGAATTATTTTAGCCGCTGAGAATGAAAAAGCAATCGGGCAAACTTACTTTTTGGTTTCAGAGTCTATTGTATCCTGGAGCAGCCTTAACAATGAAATTGCAAGAGCTTTGGGGAAAAAGGCTATTACAATTCATGTTCCGGTTTTACTTGCTGATTTTATTGCGGTTGTAACAGAACTTATTTCTAAACTTATTGGTAAGCCTTCTATTCTTACCCGGCATAAAATTAAGGAGTTGAAAGAAGAAGCCTGGATTTGTGATGGAAGCAAAGCCAGGAAAGAGTTAGGTTTTCACCCAAAAGTTCGGTTTTCAGAGGGTATTGATAGATGTGCGGACTGGTACAGGAAACAGGGCTGGTTGTGAGAAGAAGTTGAATTTTCTTTTCTATGTCTTTAATCATTGGTTTAAGATATGAAGAATCTTTAGGAGTAGACTTAAGTTTTTCTTTCAGTAAGTAGAGACGGGCTTGAAGATAGGTCATTAGTTTATTCCTGTTAACTTTTGGTTCGTATAAATAGACCCTATTATGCCGATTTTTGGAACTCATTTCGACAGGTACAATACCCAGAGGTGTTATAATGTTAAAAGGATTCTCAGGTGAAATTTTTTTCTTAGAGATAAATCCTTTTTTTACCAGAAAATTGAGTTCCCTGTTGAATCTTTCGGCAGTGATTGGTTGCTTAGTATTTAGAAGAGGGTAAATGTCTATTTGAGTGGCTTTGCCTTTTTGATAGAGAAGAGCCATAGTTCTGACCTGCGCTTCTGTTGGTATAAAATCGAAGTGTGGAGAAATCTTTTTTTCTCTTTTCTTTTTTATAGTATTTACAATTATCCCTGGATTTACTAATAGGGGAGTAGTTCCCTGATTTCGTTTCTGGATAATATCAGCAACGTCATCGTGATAAGAAGCCGAACTTTTGTTTTCTTTGAAACTTTGTTGCCATGAATGAAGCCGTTCGTGTAAGAGACTGTCTTTTTGAGATAGATGAGGCCTAACACTCAGAAAGGTTTCTTTCTTTTCTCCTTTTTTGATGAAAATTTCCCAGGAAGAGTGATTAAAGAGAACAGGAGTATTGGATTGATTCTTTTTGGTTGGTGATTTCAAATTTTTTTGAGCGTGAGTTATTTTTTCGGAAGGTTGGGTTTTTGAGACAGAGTGTGAAGGGTTAATTTTCTTAGAAGGAAATTTTGGTTTACGCGGTTGTGTTTTTTGAGGAAGAATAAGAACTATATGTTTTTGTTTTTGCTTTATGCGAGGGTAGACATAGAGAAAAATAATACTGAATAAGAACAGGTGAACAATCAGTGATACAATAAGAGGGATTTTCAGACCTTTCATTCTGACTCCAGAGTAAAACACGGAATGCACTGTTTTTACGATGAATGTTCAGGAAGGTTCCTTATTTAATATCTTAACTATGGTGATTTTATGATAAGATTTATTACAGATGGGATGCTGGGAAGACTTGCTCGCTGGCTTCGGATTTTGGGTTATGATACTGTATTTCAACCAGATCGTTCTAAAGAAGAGTTAAGTCTCCTGGCAGCGTGTGAAAATAGGGTGTTTTTGACCAGAGACCGAAATTTTACTGAGCGAACTTGGCCCTTTCAAACTGTTTACATTTTTAGTGAGGATCCAAAAAAGCAGTTGGAACAAGTGGTGAGCAATTTCAATTTAGATTGCGTGTCGTATCGATTTCTGCTATGTTCTGTGTGTAATGTTCCTGTGGAGCCTGTGGAGAAAAAAAGAATTATAGAAAAAGTTCCTTCAGGAGTTCTGGAGCGGGAAAGTATTTTCTGGAAGTGCCCAGCCTGCGGCCGGATATATTGGAAAGGAGGACACTGGAAGCGGATAGAAAAGTGGCTAAGTGGACTTGGTTTGTCATCTCATTGAGACGGATGCCATTGCTTAGAGAGAGGAGTCTCGTGTCCCAGAATGGTGGGTGGTAGTAGATTTTTCGTTCGTCTTGACAAGAATCGAGACTCACTCAGAACGACAGGTTTGGTGATAAATCCTAAATCCGAATATCTAAATACTAAACGAATTCAAAACCCTAATCTCTGGAACGATCGGGGTAACGGCTGTTTTTGTCCTTAGATTTATTAAACGATGGTTGCGGAAATTAGCGAAGCGGTTTCCGCAACAGATCGTTCCAAAAATAAAGAATTAGTCTTTATACGCAGGAGGCGTTTTTTGACCACACCAGAGGAAATTCTTGAAGAAGAGAAAAAGATACGTTTTCTCAAAACGATTGTAGATCTAACAACCGCTGTTTTGAAAGGTGGGCAGGTTTCGCGAGAAGAAGCTGTAGATATAATTCGAGCAACAAAGAAAAGAGTTCTGGAGCTTTTCCCAGAAAAAGAAGCTACGTACAATTTAATCTATAAACCCCGGTTTGAAAGGTTATTACAAGAATTTCTTTCTAAAAAATCTCACTTGATTTCGGAGAAAGGAGGGGAAATTGAAAAAGGTAATTCCCATTTCTCTGGCTCATCGGATTGTTAATCATGGGCCTGTTGTTCTTGTAACTTCTCAGATAGAAGAAGGCAAGCCTAATATCATGGCAGTGGCGTGGATTACTCCTGTAAGTCAGTCTCCTTCTCTAGTAGCTATTAGTATTGCTGATGAGCATTATTCGTACAAATTGATATCCCAGAGAGGCGAGTTTGTAGTGAATGTTCCGTCTTCTGCCATGGTTCAGGAAGTAATGGCGTGTGGGAGAGTTTCTGGAAGAGATATTGATAAATTCAAGGAGACTTGCCTTACACCTGTATCAGCAGAAGAAGTGCTTCCTCCACTGATCAAGGAATGTATTGGGCATTTAGAATGTCGGGTAAAACAGCAGGTGAAGGTAGGTGATCATACTCTATTCATAGGTGAGGTAGTCAAGGCATGGGCAGAAGAAAGTTTGTTTAGTGAATTCTGGAACGTGGATATAAAAGGCGGAGCAGCGCTTCATCATTTGGGAGGCAATAATTTTGCAGTCTCCAGAGAGAAGGTGATCGTCAAAGAATGAATCACACACACTCTGGCATTCTTTTTTTTAAAGAGCACAGATTGTTCTGGGCTCTGGTTTTTTCAATATTACTCCATCTGTTTTTTCTCCTTCTTTATTCCAGGTGGGGAGAAGTGGAGATTTTCAAACTGCCGAACAGCATTAACAAGATGCAAGAAAAACAGATTGCTTTTGAAATTGTAGAAACGCCTGAAGAAAAGAGAAGTCAGGTTCCGCCGAAGAAACCACAGTTTCTTTCTGACAAAAATTCAGTGGTTAGAGATTTAATGGGAAAGAATATGGGAACAAAAGAGTTGCCGTATTCTAAAGGGTTTGCTGATGCAAAAGTTTTTCCCGAAATGGGAAAAAATGGTTCAGAGAAAGATTTTTTTGAGAAAAAATCCACAAGCGGGGAAGAGTTTCAGGATAGTCCTAAAGGTTTTGTTCCTCAAGTTCAGGGAAAAAGAGATGGAACTACATTCAGTCGTGAGTTACTGTTGGGTCAAAAAAAGGTGTCGCCAAGAAACCCCCTGTATGACCAGAGAGAATCCAGTGCCAAGGATGTGGGTGGGATTAGTTTCAATACATATGCCTGGAATTTTGCTCCTTATTTATTGGAGTTGAAACACCGTATAGAACGAAATATTTATCCTCCACCTGCATTTACTTACTTAGGTTTTGGTGGGAGAAATGTTATCCGATTTCGTATTTCCCTGGAAGGTCGTTTGGAAAATCTTCAAATTCTGGAATACGAAGGTGAAAAAGCATTGGTGCTAACAAGTAAGAAAGCTGTTGAAATGTCTGCTCCCTTTAAACCACTGCCTGAGGATTTTCCAGAAAAATATCTGGAAGTTACAGCTACTTTTCGTTATATTGTTATGGGTAAATATTGATTATTGGAGAAATTATGACAGGTATCTGGGAAATGATTCTGAAGGGAGGAATCATGATGATTCCTCTTATTTTCACTTCTATTGTAGGTTTGGCAGTTGTAATTGAAAGAGCTTACTTTCTTCGTAACCGTCGTATTATACGCCCTGATGTGGTTGATTTGATTAATCATATTGAAAAGTTAGAGGATATAGAAGAAGTAGTAGAAAATTTGAGTAACAATGACGGCCCTTTTTTAAATATTGTCAGGGTTGCTCTTAAAAACAGGGGGCGACCGAGAGACGAGATTAAAGAAGCAATAATTGATCAGGGCAGACAGGAGGCAAGAGTTCTGGAGAAAGGGTTGACTACTCTTGAAACAGTGGCTGGAATTTCGCCCCTGCTTGGTCTATTGGGTACTGTTCTGGGTATGATCAAAGTTTTTCATGTGATTACAGTCCAGGGACTTGGGCAGACTCAATCTCTTTCAGGTGGGATATCAGAAGCATTAATAACAACAGTAGTTGGCCTTTCTATTGCTATCCCGGCGCTCGTAGCATATAACTATTTTAGCCGTAAAGTCGAAGAATTGGTTTTGGAAATCGAGAAGTATTCAAACCAGCTTCTGGAAAAATTAGGGAGAGTTCAGAGTAGAAAAGTAGGGAAGGCGAAAAAATGATTAGGTTTTCTGAAAAACGTTTGAACAATTTATTTGCTGGATTCTCAAACCAGAGGATTATTGTTATTGGTGATCTCATGCTGGATAGATATCTCTGGGGAACTGTTTCGAGAATATCTCCTGAAGCACCTGTCCCTGTAGTAGAGATCGAATCGGAATCTTTCAGATTTGGAGGAGCAGCTAACGTTGCTTATAACGTTTTAACTTTAGGTGCAGAAGTGATTCCAATAGGAATTGTTGGAGATGACGGGTCAGGTGCAGTATTAAGGCGGCTCTTTCAAGAAAAAGGATTCCCTGTGGAAGGTCTTATTGTTGATAAGGAAAGGCCAACAATAGTAAAAACCCGTGTGATTGCTCACAGTCAACATGTTGTAAGGACGGATAGAGAGGTAAGAGACGCTATTTCTTCTAGAATCCAGCGAGTGATTCTTGATTTTTTCGAAGATCATCTGGATGGAGTAAGTGGAATTATATTAGAAGATTACAACAAAGGACTTCTTGTGCCTCGTTTCATTAAAAGTGTTATACAGTTAGCAAAAGAGCGTGGGAAGATGGTTTTTGTCGACCCAAAGTTTGATAATTTTTTTGAATATCGTGGAGTAACGCTTTTCAAACCGAACCGAAAAGAAGTTGCTGACAAATTAGGTTTTCGTCTTAATAGTAATGAGGATATGGAAAAAGCAGGTCAGAAGATATTGACCAAACTTAATTGTGAAGCACTCCTTATTACACTGGGGGAAGAGGGAATGAGTCTTTTTCAACCAGGGAAGCCATGGGTCAAAATTCCTACCCGGGCTGTAAAAGTACACGATGTATCCGGGGCAGGGGATACTGTCATTGCTACCATGGCTGTAGCGATGACTGCTGGGGCAAATGTGCGGGAAGCTGCAACAATAGCTAACCATGCAGCTGGGCTTGTTTGTGGAGAAGTGGGGATTGTCCCGGTTGATAGAGAGCGTCTGTTTCAATCTCTTAAACAGGATTTATAATGACGAAAGAAGGTACATTACCATTACGCATAGCTGTTTTTGATGTTGATAGAACGCTCCTTGTGCGGACTACAGGAGAAATGCAGCTTATAAAATTTCTTTGTAAAAAGCGAATGCTTCCTCTATCTAATTTTTTGCGGGGATTCTTTATAACGATTAAAAAATTGCCTTTTGGTTTTAAAGAGGCAGTTCTTAAAAACAAAGCCTATCTTTATGGTTTAAAGGCGGACAAATTAAAGGAACTTCTTCCAGAATTTTTTAAGAATTATATTTATCCCCGACTATCTTTAGAATCCCTAAAGTGGATGAAAAGGCTTCGAGCCAAGGGCTACAAAATTATTTTAATTTCCAGCACGTTAGACTTTATTTTAAATTATTTAGCTGAGCAACTTGATGCTGATGGCGCTGTAGGTTCTAAGATGGAACTCATTGACGGGAAATTTACTGGAAGAATATTAGGAATTTATCCCTTTTATGAAGGTAAAGTTCAGGCTCTGGAAAAATATTTTAAAGGTAAGAAAGTTGACTATGCCAACTCCTATGGGTTTGGTGATAGTGGTGCAGATATTCCCCTACTTTCATCTTTGGGGTATCCTGTAGCAGTAAATCCGCGGAGAAAATTGAGAGCCGAAGCGTTCAGAAAAGGATGGCTGGTAATAAGAGATCGAGTATAGAAAAGGGGCAGGCCGAATGGTCTACGTTTCATTCGGCCTGCTTTGGGAGGGAGAGAAATTTTATCTGTTGCGGGTTAAGAGGTAAATTCCCAAACCAATCAGAAAAAACGGGAAAAATGGAGCTAGTATTCCTAACGGAGCTAAAATTATTGCCGATACTCCTGTAATTAATACTACAGGGAGAATGACAAAGAGTAAGATTGTAATGAGCAGTCCACCTATGATTTGTAACGGAAGAGCGATCAGAAATATAGATGCTCTGAAAACTAAGCCTAATAGTTTCAGAGCTATAAGAACCACTCCGAAAATTAGCAGAAAACTAATAAGCTCCATTTTTTTCTATCTCCATTTTATTGCCAATTATTTTACGGGTAAAGATGAAAGTTGGTTTCAATTTAATTTTTTTGGTATAAAAA
>CAYYPT010000079.1:0-11835 GCA_964473625.1 uncultured bacterium
AGGCAAAAAAATGTAACAAATATCCATTTCCCCACGATGCAGCCCACATGATGATAGTCTTAAAAATGTTTAATGTTATAACCTGATTAATCCATAAACCAGGAAAGAACACAAAGAACATAGAACGTTTCTTATTAGTTAATCTCAACGTTCTCTGCGTTCTTCACACTGAATTATCCAAACTAATTAAAGTTTAATTAAACTATTTGCCTTTTTTTGTTTCCTTATAAAACTACCCAGCAAAATAAACCCACTTATCATCAAGATAACTCTGGGGAATAAATCCCCATGAGTAACAAAAAACGTCTTTCTCACTTCAGGACTAAAAGAAGCTGTCAAAACTGCCTTTTTACCCAGAGGTAACCGTCCCTTGATCCTTCCAGAAGGATCAATAAATTCGGAAACACCTGTATTAGCACATCTTACTACCCAGAGACCGTTTTCTATGGCTCTAAGAACAGCGATCTGTGCATGCTGATAAGGCCCAGAAGTTTTCCCAAACCATCCATCATTTGTAATTATAACTAAAAACTGAGCACCCTTCTGCACAAACTTACGGACCAGATATGGGAAAACAGACTCATAGCAAATCACCACAGAAAAACGGAGCTTTTTCTTCAGAGAGTGCGACACAAACTTAAAAACTACAATAGAATCTCCTGGGCTGAAGTTACCTATATCTACATCCAATTTTTTTGACCAATTATATAAAAAAGGCATCTTTTCTACAAAAGGGACCCTTTCAGAAAAAGGAACAAGATGCATCTTATAATAACGGTCTATTCCCCACGAGTCAGGGCGAATTAAAAGCGCCGCATTGTATTCTCTGATTTTTCCTTTTCGCCCCCACTCATAATCAGGAGAACCTGTAAGAAGAGGAACTCCAACTATATCCACCTGTGATTTTACCTGACTCAAATAAGAAAGTCGATACCGCAAATAACAAGGTGTTGCTGTCTCTGGCCAAACAATAAGGTCGGGTTTGTGACTACCGGCCTGTTGTGTCAATTTCCTGTAAACTGCAAAGTTAGAATCAATAAAACTTGGCGTCCATTTTTTATAAGGATCAATATTGCCTTGTACAAGAGCTACTTTGATTTTTCTTCTGTTAATCGATTTTTTTGTAATACTCAACCATCCATGTGCCAGAGGCAAAACAAACAATACAACAATTAATATTAAATAGCCTAAAAACTGCTGGGGGTTTTTCTTATTCTTAATTAAAAAATAAAAAATAACATTTAACAAAACCACCCAGAATGTTACACCATACATCCCGGTAATGGAAGCATACTGGATAAGAACTGGAGTGTAGGTTTGAGTATAAGCCAGAGAATTCCATGGAAAACCCAATACACCATACGATGAAAGCAACTCTATACTAACCCACAAAAAGGGAGCAGCCCACAACGAAACTTCTCCCCACCGTTTCCACAACCATGCCTGCACCACAGCATAAAGACTAAAATAAAAAGGTAAAAATAAAAGAGCGCCTAGAAAACCAAAAACCGTGGCCCAGGCTATCCAGTATATTGTTCCGGCAGTCCACAAAATCCCCACAGAATAACCACCCTTGAATGCTCTCCACAAATCCTTATCCCTGAGGTAAAAGAAAAAGGGAACCAAGACCACTATGGCAATCAATCCTGTTGAAAAAGGAGGAAAAGACAGAATAAAACCAATAGAAGTAAGAAACAACCAAAAAATTTCCTGCCGGTTCACATTTTCTCCCCATGGTTATTTGTAGAGGATTCTCGCTGAAAGTCTAGATAATTCTGGAGTAAAAGAACAGCAGCTATCAGATCTACCTTCTCCTTTTTACGGCTCGGTTTTTCACCTCTCTGGTGAATAATTCTTTGTGCCTGGACAGAAGTAAATCTTTCATCCCACAGAGTAATCGGCACGCCTGTTTGCTGATAAAGTTTGTCAGCAAACTTTTCTACTTCAATAGCCATATCTCCCTTTCTCCCTTTGAGAGTTAAAGGGAGTCCTAATACTATCCTATCCACTCCCATTTGCTCTACAAGAGCACGAACTCTCTCAACGAGCTTTTCCCGACTTAACCCTGTTAATGTTTCTACAGGCTGCGCCGTCAACCCTAATGGATCGCTAACAGCTATACCTATTCGGTGCCGTCCATAATCCAGACATAGAATACGAGCCACAATAAAAAACTTATTCTAATGGTTGTTTTAAAACCTCTTTCAACAGCTTCCCAGCTTTGAAATGAGTTTTTCGTCTGGCAGGAACGTAAATAATTTCTCCTGTTTTTGGATTCCGAGCTTTCGGTTTTGGCTTTGTTTTTTTAACCTCAAAAACACCAAAATCACGAATCTCAATCCGCACCTCAGGATCAGCTTCCGCCATAAATTGTCGAAGCGCTGTAAAAACGCCATCAACAATTTTTTCTGTGACGTAGATCCGCTCGCCCACCAACTTAGCTGTTCTCTTTGCTACATCCTTCTTTGTAATCGTCATCATCTTACTCATCGATTACTCCTTTCGTTAGTAATAGGACAAATTCTTTACGATATATCCATAGTTGTTTCGTCCCCGCTTCCTCTTTCTACAGAAATGATTCCCTTGATGCGACGAAGCCTATGCATAATTTTGTTAAGATGTGAAAGATCTTTTACTTCAAGAATCATGTAAGCGCTAATGATAGAAGCTTCAGTATTCATATTAACTTTAAGTATATTTGTCTCCATCGCAGAAATAGATTCTGTCACATCTTTCAAAAAATCTTTTCTCCCAGTAGCCAGTAAATGCAACTGGACTAAAAAGGCCGCTCCATCTTCTACATCCCACGAGACTTCAATATTTCTTTCAGGATTCTCCATCAATTTAAGTGCATTGGGACAGTCTCGTCTATGTACAACAATCCCTCTTCCCTTTGTAATAAAACCTACAATGGAATCTCCAGGAACAGGGTGACAACATTGTGCAAAACGAATAAGAAAATGGCCCATTCCCTGCACCCGCACTCCTTTTGTAGCCCCCCTGGCTTTAGAAACAAAATGTCTAAAAAGGTTTTCCTTTTCAACTTTACTCTCCGACAGTGGCTTTTCTGGAAACAAACTCTCTACTACTTTATGAAGAGAAAGTTCGCCCTGGCCCAATTCAGCATAAAGTTGATCCAGACTGGTTTTCCCCATTTCCTTAGCCAATTCCAGAAGTCTGTCCTTTGAACGCCGGATGTGATAACGTTTCAGACTTTTTGTAATAATCTCCTCACCTAATTTGACCGCTTCCTGCAATCTTGCTTCCCTCAACCATCTTTTTATTTTACTTTTAGCTCTGGAAGTTTTAACAAAATTAATCCAGTCCTGATGCGGTCGCTGATTTGCTGAGGTAATAATTTCTACAGAATCACCACTTCTCAACTTTGTATTTAAAGGAACAATACGGCCGTTTACTTTAGCACCTATACAATGAAAACCAATGTCAGTGTGCACGGCAAATGCAAAATCTACTGGGGTTGAACCAATGGGAAGTTTAATGAGATCTCCTTTGGGTGTAAAAACAAAAATTTCAGAAATAAAAAGGTCGGTTTTTAAAATATCCAGATATTCTTCTGGTTCAAGAATATCTTTTTGCCAATTAATCATCCCTCGCAGCCAACTACTGTATCTATCGAGTTCATCTTCATTCTGTCGACCTTCTTTGTATTTCCAGTGGGCAGCAATACCTATTTCCGCCACACGGTGCATTTTAGTAGTCCTAACCTGTATTTCCAACATCTTACCTTCAGGTCCGACAACAGTTGTATGAAGAGATTGATACATATTCAATTTTGGAGTAGCAATATAATCTTTGAATCGTTCATGAATGGGATTAAAAAGAGTATGAACAATGCCCAGAGCAAAATAGCACTCATCTACCTTATCCACTACAATTCGCACTGCTAAGAGGTCATAGATTTCTTCAAACGGTTTATTCCTCATTTTCATTTTTCTGTAAATTGAGTAAATAGACTTAGGCCTACCTGTAATCTCTGCCTTTATACCGTGCTTTGCCAGTTCTTTTTTTATAGGGCCAACTACTTTATGGATATATCTTTCCCGTTCTTCCCTTCGTTCCGCAACCTTTTTCACTATTTCAGCATAGGCTGCAGGATCAAGTGCTTTCAATGAAAGGTCTTCAAGTTCCCATTTGATTCGAGCAATCCCAAATCGATGAGCTAAAGGAGCATAAACTTCTCGTGTTTCCAGTGCAATACGCTCAATTTTTTTGGGAGGAAGATACTGTATGGTTCGCATATTATGAAGACGGTCAGCAAATTTAATCATGATAACCCGTAGGTCTCTTGCCATGGAAAATATCATTTTCCGAAAATTTTCTGCCTGTTTTTCTGCCTGGCTCTGAAACTTCAGCTCACTAATTTTCGTTACACCATCCACTAATTGACCAATTTCTTCTCCAAATTTCTCTTTTACTTCATCAATACTCACTCCTGTATCTTCCACCACATCATGAAGAAGACCAGCAGCAACTGTAATCGTATCCATGCGAAGTTCAGTCAATATCTTCGCTACTTCTAAACAATGTTCAATATAAGGCGCACCAGATTTACGAAGTTGATTTTTATGAGCTTCGTAGGCAAACTTATATGCAGATCTAAGAAGGGCAAGGTCAGGATTTTTTGCATAGGAGGTTATCTCCTTGAGAATTCCTCTGAAAACCCTATCATAATGACTTCGTACATTCGCTTGAAGTGGAGAGATCTTTTCTTTTTCTTCCTCTCTTTTCTCAGAAGAAGATTCAGATTGAGGGATTTTTTTTACTACTGCATCTTGCATGGGCAAATTTTACTGCAACTTTCTAGTTGATTACTTTCTGCATTATTATTAAATACTTGAAACCTCTAAGATAAAAATTATATTTTCTCGCTCTTTCATGCCAGAGAGACGTATTAGATGTTTGGTTATGCCTTGTCACACAAATAATATCAACAGGCTTAAAATACTTTTCCAGTATGAAGTACAGTTTAAATCCAACAGGTACAAATTTTTTCTTCTTTGCCTGGTCTCCAATTAACCATGCTATATACTTCCCTGTCTTTAGAATCCGATATGCCTCCTCTGTGACTTTCTCTAATTCTTTAAAAAATTTTGGATCTTCACAAGAAAGATTTCCAATATTGTCAGGATGATCATTATACTTTATATTATCTGAATAAGGAGAATCAATAAAAACAAAATCTGCAATATTGTTATCTAGCGGCAATTTTCTGGCGTCTGCTTGTTTTATGTCCGATCTGTAAGGAACTATATCAAAACCCAAAACTTTCCGATTTTCTTCTTTGCAAACATCAATAGTAGTCCCACTGCCACACATTGGATCAATCACCAAATCCCCTGGTTTTGTATATCTTTGAATAAGATTCCAGATGATAAAAGCAGGCGTAACTCCAGGATATTTATTATCACCATGTTTTGTATTCCCATAATTTTGAGTTGGGAAATCCCATAATGTTGTTGTTTCAAATTTTGGTTTATTATTTTCCATCCATATTCCAGTTACAATAAATCTCCATCACTTCAGCATACATCTCAGTCTCAAGTCTTTCCTTCCATTCATCTTTTCTTGATTTAGCATCAAGAATATTACTCAAATGAACTTGTGCAAAAAGCAAGAATTCTTTTCTTTTGACCAAATCAGGTGGATATGGAGTAAAATCAGGTTTATTAACCATGAGCTCATAATCAATTTTCTTGGATTCCCGTTCTATTTCTTTTTTGTCCATAATCTCATCTCTCGGCTAACAATTTTTTCAAATCATCTATAAAGTATTCAAACAATTTAACCTTACTATCTTCTTCTATTTTTTCTTCGCTTAAAACATAACTCCCATCCAGATCTACCTCTACTATTGCTCTGCCTTTTTTGGTTGGCTTTCTTATTTTCAGAGTTTTATCTTCGTCTGGAGTAATAAAGTAAACTTTAATATGTTTTGTGGCTTCATCCTGCAAAAGTTTAAGTTTCCAGTAACCCGTCTGAGCAATTCGTTCCCGCAAAGTAACTTTGCTTGAAATGACAGCCAGAACCTTATAATCCTTAGGATCGTAAATAATAATATCTACATCGGGCAAATGTAAACCAAATTCTCCATAGTCAATAGCTAAGTTCCTTTTCACCTGACCCAATTCTTTGGATAACTTTGTGGTTCTTTCCAATCTATTTCCATTAATAACTTTCAACCCGAGTTCTTCGACCTCCTCAGTAATAATATATTGGACTAATTTCTCCAAATTTTTCCCTTTGAAAGCTCGCCAACTCTGCTCATGGTCCCCACCTGAGGTTGGGTGTTTTAGCCAATCCTGTTTATGGAGTTTCTTTGCTTCTTCCAACAATTCTGACATATGTTTGTATGTGTTTGCGCCTAATTGTTCTCGTTTTTTGAGATATAACTTTTTCAAATCTTCAAATTTCAAAATACCTACCTCTTTAAACCAATGATAATATATTCTGTAGGATAAGCCTCTGAATTTGCATTACTGTTACTTGCAAATCTACCTGTTTTTTCGTCTCTTTTCTGCGGAAGTATTTTTAAAGGGATTTCCCTTTTTATTATCCTGTCAATCTTAAAACCAGAATGCTGCAAACTTTCAGCAAAAACTTCAGCGTTAAGTATATCAACACCTTTCAATTTTGTATTACCTATAACATAGCAACACCTTCCAGAACGCTTTAAAATTCTAAAACTATCATCAAATACTGTCTGCATGTCAATAAAAAATGCTTCTATCTCTTTTGCCACTCTCATACTTTTCTCAGACATTTTATTAACTATATCTACTGCAATTTTACTTTTCAATTGCTCGTTCTCATAATGTTTGTAAGACGTCCCAATAAACTTTTTCTTATACTCTGTTAAATCATCAGCTAAATCAAGCCAAATTGTTGACAGTTGGTGTAGATCAGCATATTCATAACTCGTAACATAAGGACTTGAAGTTACAATCAAATCAACACTGTTATCAGGCACAGGTTGTTTTCTAGCATCGCCGATCTTAATATTCAGATACCTATTTAGATTTTCCCGTACTTCTCTGGGAACAATATTATAAAAAGCTGCATTTCCTTTTTGCATTTTCTTTAAGTGTTTTCGTAACGCATCGTAAGGCCGTATTCGACTCTTTTTTAAATCTCTCGTTGGTTTTGAACTCCCTTGTAACCATATAGAACAATTTTTTAAAATATGACTAAAAGCAACAAGCAAAAAGTTCCTGATAGTTTCATCTTCTTCACTGTAAATCAGTCTTAATATTTTCCCCAGTTCAATTTTGTTTTCCTCTGTAAACCAGTAATCAATTCTATCAATGTGCCTCTGAGGAATTAAGGGCTCTATTCTTTCACCAAAAAATGATTCTTGGGTTCCCTCCATAAACTTTAATGTGGATAAAAACTTGCCTATTTTCTCGTTAAGATACTCAGGGTTTATAGGCGTTGCTTTTACCTTAGTTATTAAATAAGCTATTTTATTAATATCTGTCCCACTTGCTTTAAAACCTCTAGATATCGCAGTAACAATAGTAGTTCCACATCCCATAAACGGATCATTTATATGAGCATCTTCATTGGATATATATTCATCAATCAACTTTTCCACTAACTGTGGGATAAATTTAGCAGGATAACGATGATAATTATGTGTCCATTTACCAGTATCTGAGGGTTTATAATCTGCAAAAGACCAGTCTCTATCTACTTCTTTCTCGGAAAATAGAGATGGATCTATATTCTTAATATTATTATATCTAACCCTCTTACGGACTACTCCCCCAACACTTTCTATCAAACCAATTTCCATAATTTACAATCCCTAAAACGGGACTTCCACTGATTCTTCTTCGGATATAGGATTTTCAAATCTTGCCCACCTCTTCACAAAGTTAAGATGGACAGTACCAACAGGTCCATTCCTCTGCTTACCTATAATAACTTCTGCTTTACCTTCTAACGAATTTCCCTGGTTATCTATTTTCTTTCCATAGAATTCAGGCCTATAAATAAAAAGTACTACATCTGCATCCTGCTCAATTGCCCCGGATTCCCGTAGGTCTGAGAGCATTGGACGTCTATCACCTCCTCTAACTTCCACAGCACGGGAAAGCTGTGAAAGAGCCACTACAGGCACATCCAATTCTTTTGCCAGACCTTTAAGAGATCTTGAAATCAGGGATATCTCTTGCTGACGGCTTTCCGCATTTCTCGGTCCTTCCATTAACTGGAGATAATCAATTATGATAAGTTTTACATCTTTTTCTTTTTTCAACCGTCTGGCCTTGGCACGTAATTCCAGCACACTCATTCCTGGAGTATCGTCTATAAACAGAGGAGCTTCTGTAAGTATTCCAACACACATGCTGAGTTTCTGCCACTCATCATCTGCCAGTCGCCCGGTACGAACTCCATGAGCATCTACTCTGGCTTCGGCACAGAGTAAACGGAGCGCTAACTGCCGTTTAGACATCTCCAGGCTAAAAATACCCACAGGCATTTTGCTATCTACAGCCACGTTTCTTGCAATGTTAAGACTCAGTGCAGTTTTCCCCATAGAAGGGCGTCCTGCTATTATAATGAGTTCGGAAGGCTGAAAACCAGAGGTCAATTCGTCCAATTTTGTAAATCCTGTAGGGATCCCAGTAACAACTCCCTTTCTCTGATGAAATTGTTCTATAGTCTCAAAGGCATCGTGCATAATTGGAGCGATATGCTGAAAAGTCTGCCTCAGCCTTTTTTCAGAAAGACCAAATATTCTCTGTTCTGAACGATCTATAATATGGTAAACATCTTCTCCAGCCTCGTAACAATCCTTTGCTATTCCTGCTGCTTCTTCTATAAGTTTCCGCAAAAGATATTTTTCCAGAACAATACGAGCATGATATTCTACATTAGCTGAAGATGGTATACTTTCGGCCAGTTCTGTTAAATAATAGGTGCCGCCAATTTCTTCGAGTATATTCTGGCGTTTTAATTCTTCCGAAAGTGTTATAAGATCAACCGGTTCGTTTCTTTCGTACAAAGACACAGCAGCGGAAAAAATTTTTTTATGACTGGTACGATAAAAATGTGAAGTTTCCAGAATTTCAACCACTCTCCCAATACAATCATTATCAATCATCATAGAACCGAGTACCGCTACTTCAGCATCCAGCGATTGGGGAGGCACTCGATCAAACTCTGGCAGATTTGTAGATTTTGTTACCTTTTTGATGGATGCCATTCTGGTTTGTCTCCTACAATTTCATCGTACACTCGTCTTAATCTCTGGACATCTTCCCACGTAGGCCGTTTCCATTGTGGATTGCGAAGAAGCGCCGCAGGATGATAAGTGGCTATCACTGAAATCCCATTAAAATCATGAACTTCTCCTCTCAAACGGCTTAACGGTGCAGTTGTCTTTAAAAGCACTTGTGTAGAAATACGGCCAAGCGTCAATATAACTTTTGGCTTAATAATCTCAATTTGATGTAAAAGATACGGCAGACAAAGAGCAATTTCTTCCTGAAGTGGATCTCGATTACCAGGGGGTCTGCACTTAAGAATATTAGCTATATAAATTTCTTCTCTTTTAAAATCAATTGCCGCAAGAATTCTATCTAAAAGCTGTCCTGCTTTACCAACAAAAGGTTCACCTTTAAGATCTTCATCTCTCCCAGGAGCTTCTCCAATAAGCATAAGATTGGCATCTGGATTGCCTGCACCAAAAACGAAATGTGTTCTCGTCCCGGCCAATGGACATTTCTGACATTCTTTAATTGCTTCACGAAAATCCTCAAGTGTTTTCCCACTATATGGAATTTCAATATTTGTCGCCACCTCCGGATGTTTTAAAAAAAGCTCTCCACCAAAAAGTTCTTCCTGTTGTTTCAGGTACTGCCGCGTTTTTTCAATAATATCTGAAATTTCAACACTATCCACAACTTCACCTCGCCGCTATAAACGACTCTACTCTGTCCAGAATAACCTGGGCTACTTTCCATTTTGGCATTAAAGGAAAAGACTCTTTTTTCCCCTCACGGTCAAAAAGTGTAACTTTATTTGTATCACTGCCAAATCCCGCACCTTCTTCAGTTGGATTATTCAGACAGATTAGATCCAATCTTTTATTTTTAAGTTTTTCAATTGCCCGTTTTTCTCCATCTTCAGTTTCAAGAGCAAATCCCACAACAACACCTCTGTGCTCTGTAAGAGCAATCTTGGATAGAATATCATCTGTTCGCTCCAACTTAACCAGCCAGTCAGATCTTCCTTTCTTTAATTTTTGAGGTAACTTCCCTGAAGGACGATAATCAGCCACTGCCGCCGCCATGATAAGTACCTGATGACGATTCCATTCTTCTAGAACTACCTTACTCATTTCTTCGGCCGATTGGACTCTTTCCACAACAATATTGCCAAAAGCACAGAGCTCGGTTGGTCCACTTACCAGAGTCACTTCCGCTCCTCGCAAAGCTGCTTCTTCCGCAAGAGCATACCCCATTTTACCAGAAGACGGATTAGTAATATAACGAACAGGATCAAGAAATTCTTGAGTAGGGCCCGCTGTAACCAGAACTTTTACACCTTTTAAAGTTTGGGACCCTAACAGTGCTAATTTTACTCTATCTAAAATACGATTATAACTTGCCAGCCTGCCGTATCCCTTTGCACCGCTGGCAAGTTCCCCTTCTTCAGGAGAAACAAATTGATAACCCAATTTTTCCAGTTTATCGCAGTTAGAAAGATAAATAGGATTTTGTACCATCTGGTAATCCATAGCAGGAGCGAAAATGACAGGGGATCTAGCAGCCAGAATAGAAGTAGTAAGAAAATCATCGGCTATACCAGAAGCAACCTTGCCAATGATGTTTGCCGTAGCAGGAGCAATGAGAAAACATTCTGCCCATTCAGCTACACTGATGTGTCTTGTTTTCACTACACGATGAGAAGGAAAAAGATCAGTTATAACTTCACGACCGGACAAGGTTTCAAAAGTTAATGGCGTAACAAAATGCTGTGCTGCATTGGTCATTACAACCTGGATTTCAGCTCCTTCACGCTGAAGCATACGAAGGACTTCACATGCTTTGTATGCAGCAATACTTCCGGTTACTCCTAAAAAAACATGTTTGTTCTCAAGTCTTTTCATAAAAAATCTTGTCTAGGGGCTCAGGATGAGAAATGCAATTAAATTTGTCAAAGTTTAGTTCTTCCGCCAAAAATTATCTAAATTTTGCATTCATTCCAAGTTTAGATTTTACTTTCTTGATTTTTATGTTTATCTTAACTGCGCCCTCTAAGGTTTTAAATCACTAGTCCACAAAACGCTGTGCAAGATACACTCCCACTCCCGCACCAATAGTACTCAACAAGAATGCCTTAAATAAACTCATTTTGGAACCCAACCACCAACCTAACCAGCCGCTAAATGTAGCGCCTATTAATATAAATAGTCTACGCATAATAAATTTCTAATTTCCATTTTATAAATTCATATAAAAGCTAAAAATAAACTTAACTTATGGCTTTCTCTTCCTCTTCTTCGGGGAAATCATACCTGTACTCAAGCATTCCATTCACCATTTCTTCAAGCGCTACCCGGGTAGGTTTGGGATATTTCTCGTGCTCGCGCATAAGAGCATCTTTATCAATTTCTATGTCCCCAAAATCTTCCCCTTCTTTGGTTTCAGGAACCGGCGCTTCACCTATGCTCATCATTATCCTAAGTTTCTGCTCGTCGTTTACCTGCCTGGCACGCTTAGACATAACTACTACCGCCTCATACAGGCTACTTGCTCTTTTTAACAAATCTTCTAAAGATATTTCCATAGCACAACACCTCTGTTT
>CAYYPT010000080.1:0-11795 GCA_964473625.1 uncultured bacterium
TCTTGTTTATTATTTTATAATTTAATGGATACCCTTTTTAGAGTGGACTCATCAAATAGCAAAATTACAAATAAAAATGTAAAATTATCTTTTGCCTTTAAGAGTTAAAATACTTGAAGCGAATATTTTACTGATTTCTTCTAATTCATTTAAAAACCAATCAACTTTCTTTGCCTCGGCACGTTTGCTGTCTCGAAGCAGGGCAAACCACAATTTACTCTCATTTGCAGATTTTAGAGAAATATTAAAATAGTTTATAAAATCCCTTTTACTGCTGGCTGATTGGCCTTCAATATAATTCCCAAGGACACTTGTACCGCTGCGCAGCAATTGATCTCCAAGCCGTCTAGATACATTATCCTTAGGCAAGTTATCCAAAAATTCTATAAGGCTCAGCACAAAATTGTAAAGCCGTTTTTTGAATTCCTTTTTGAATTTTGATTTGTCATTTTGCATTTTTATATTTGATTTTTACATTTCCAATGGCTTATGGTTCCGATAGAAAATTTGTAAAGATTTAGTTTATAAATAAAGATAAGCAAATGAAATTTAAAATCAAATTGATTTTTACTGGACTTTTTAGTAAACTAATAGACATTATGTATGGAAATGACAGAATTGGGACTTTTGATACAATTCCATCTAAAAGACGGACACTCGAGATGGAATAAATTTCTTCTTTGAATGGGGATGGATATAGAGAGTTGTAAGAATAGGAATGGGCAAAATTTAATGAATTCCAGAACAGGTACATTACTCTGGATATCATTTTTTGCAGCTATGACAGCAGTGGGTGGCATGATCCGCATTCCCACGCTTATTGTCCCCATCACACTTCAGACCCTCTTTGTTTACCTATCAGGGGATCTTTTAGGAAATAAAAATGGGGCTTACAGTCAATTGCTCTTTCTAATACTCGGGTTAATTGGGATTCCTGTATTTGCTATGGGAGGAGGTCTTGGCTATGTCTTGCAACCTACTTTTGGCTATCTTATCAGCTTTCCGCTCGCTGCCTGGGTTATAGGAACGACAGCAAAAAAATTCAAATCCGAAAAGTGGCTCGGGTGGATAGCTGCCAACGGAACGGGCTTTATTGTGATCAACACAACAGGTGTGGTTTACCTTTATATTAATATTAATTTCATCGTACACCAACAGCTTTCTTGGGAACAGGCTCTCTGGAGCGGTGTTCTCATTTTCGTCCCGGGAGAAATAGTTAAAATAATTCTGGCTGCAGCCCTTGCCAGGAGGCTGAAACCACTGATGAGTTGTGAAGGTTATCAGACATGAAAATTTTAGTGGAAATAATTCTGGGAATTTTTATTCTAATGAGTGGACTTCCTGGTTTTGCCCAGAAGAAAAAGAATCCTGAAGAAATTCTAAAAGAAATTAAACAATTAGAAGCCGCACTGAAGAGCAAACAGAACAGAGAAAGATCTCTACTCGAACAGGTGGAGGATCTAGAAAAGGAAATTAACCTCAGGCAGAAACTCCTTACAGAAATAGAAAATCAAAAACAACAGAAAGAAAAAAAAATAGAAAAAATAAAGGCCAATTTGAAGAATACAACTATAGAATATAACACACTAAAAAAAATTGTTGCTCGCAGAATAGTTTCCATGTACAAACGGGGACGGATTGCTGATTGGGAAGTGCTTCTTACTGTCAAGTCTTTAAGTCAGGCAAGGGTCTGGTTAAAATATCAGAAGAGAATTGTAGAAAATGATCGGAGGAATTTAAAGCTTCTTATCGAAAAGAAAAATTCCATACAAACTCAGAAAAAAAGGCTTGAGAAAGAATTAAATGAAAAGGAGAAAATCCTTGCAGAAAAAAGAGCCGAATCAAAAAAATTGAAGGAAAAGAAAAAATCAAGGGAAAAGCTTCTTGCCCGTGTAAGGCAGGATAAGAACTTTATTTTAGAAAAGCTTCGCACCAGGCGTTTGGCCTATAAAGAAATCAAAAACAGAATCAGCCGAGAAGAAAAAAGAAGAAAAACTTTTGCTTCAGCGGCTGTGGCAAAAGAATTTGAAGCGTTAAAAGGTAAACTGCCCTGGCCGGTAAAAGGCAGAATTGTCTCGAGCTATGGACGTCATAAACACCCGGCACTTAAAACGTGGACAGAAAACCTTGGGATTGACATCTTAGCAAAAAATAGGGAGGTTGTACGAGCAGTCAGTCGGGGGACAGTTAGGTGGGTGACTTGGCAAAGAGGAATGGGCAACCTTGTTCTTCTCGATCACGGAGGATATTATACTGTTTACGGACATCTTAGCGAGGTTCTGGTTGCTTCTGGCGAAGAAGTTGTCGGCGGCGAAGCAATTGGACGGGTGGGCGACTCTCAGAGTCTTAATGGTTCCACACTCCATTTTGAAATCTGGAAAGGCACAACTCACTATAATCCAGCAACATGGTTACGGTGATATATAATGGAATTTGAAAATGTTATAGGACAATCTCGAGTTAAACAAATCCTTACTTTTTCTCTCAAGCGAGAGAGACTGGCTCATGCATACCTTTTCTATGGGGAGCCGGGGGTAGGAAAAGATGCTATGGCTATTTCTATGGCTATGGGATTAAATTGTATAAATAAAATAATTGGAGGATGCGGAAAATGTTCCTCATGTTCTGCCATACTTCGTCTTGAATCCCCGGGCTTTCGAATGATTTTGCCAGTACCTACCAAACCCAAAAGCATGAAAGAGGAAAAATATCTGGAGATTTTAAGGGAAAAGGCCCTCCAACGGATAGAAAATCCTTATCTGGAAGTAACATACGATTCTGACACACCTGCTGCTCCTGTTATTGGAATTGATCAGATACGTATATTGAAGCAGGAAGTAATGCTGAAACTGTCTGGCGGCTACAGAGTTTTGTTGATTTCTCACGCTGAGAAAATGACAACGGAAGCAGCTAATAGCTTGCTAAAGCTTTTAGAAGAACCCCCGAAAGGAACAATTTTTTTTCTGACGACCGCATTCCCGGACCAGCTTCCTGAAACAATTGTATCAAGATGTCAGGTAATCCGTTTTAATTCACTTTCAGAGGAAGAGATCAAAAATGGATTAATTACAAGATGGAACATGTCCGAACAAAAAGCAAAATTTTTTGCTAAAATGGCTGGAGGAAGTCTTGAAAGAGCTTTGAAATTAGCAGACGAAGATTTTGAACACAAAAGAAAAACAGCAATAACTTTTCTCAAAAAATCTCTCTCAGAAGATACCCTTCTCCGACTCGAAGGTGTCAGGGATGTTCTGTCTCAGCGGGAAAGAGCGAAAATACAGGAACTCCTTAAAATTCTTGAAATGTGGCTGCGAGATATATTTTTCTTGAACTTAGGTTCTCCGGAAAAAGTGGTAAATTTTGATCAGAGAGAAATACTGGAAGATTTTAAGCAAAGGTGGCCTTTATTCGATGCTGAAAATGGAATGAAATATGTTGAGCAAGCTATTGATTTAGTAGAAAAAAATGTGTACATTTCATTAATTATTCATTCTTTAAGCATAGAGCTCAGGAGATGCAGAGATTCTTAGACATAGGTGAATTATGGCTAAAATACTGGAAATAGAATTTAAAGGCGGAAGAAAAGCATTTTTTGCCAATCCTCAAGAATTCCCTTTTGCGGTGGGTGATTTGGTCGTGGTACAGGCAGAAAAGGGAGAAGATCTCGGTAGAGTAGTCAACATTGGCAGTCTGGTAGATAAGAGAGCTGGAGATCAGGAATTCCTCCAGATTATCAGAAAACCCAGTCGTAAAGATCTGAAACAGATGGAAGAGAACATTGTTCTGGAAAGAGAAGCTTTTTTCGACTGCCGTAAAAGAATAGAAGAACACGGTCTGGAAATGAAATTGGTAGACGTGGAGTATCAGTTCGACCGCAACAAAATCACTTTTTACTTTACTGCCGATAATCGAGTAGATTTTCGGGCTTTGGTGAGAGACCTTGCGAGCAGATACAAAACCAGAATAGAACTCAGGCAAATTGGCGTTAGAGATGAAGCAAAACGTATTGGTGGAGTAGGCGTTTGCGGGCGACGTCTTTGTTGTACGACTTTCCTGAGAGAATTTGAGCCAGTCGTTACTCAATTTGCAAAAGATCAGAATCTTGCCCTGAATCCAACCAAACTCTCCGGAGTATGCGGGCGGCTTATGTGCTGCTTGCGGTATGAACGAGATTTCTACACCGAGATTTTAGAGAAGTTTCCGGAGATAGGAACAAAAGTAAAGACACCAAAAGGAACAGGTGTATTAAAAAGAGTCGATGTCTTTGAGGAAAAGGTAGTTATAGAATATGAAAATGAAGAAGAAGAGAAGATAGGTTATGAAGAATTGTGGAAACTATTGGAATCAGAGAAAGGAAGAGTAAAAAAATCAAGAAGAAACTAATTAAAAAAAAAGATGAAAATGAAAAAGTACAAACGAATTCTGGTAACTAGTGCTCTGCCATACGCCAATGGACCGCTTCATCTCGGCCACATTGCTGGTGCTTATCTTCCTGCTGATATCTATGTGAGGTACCAGAGACTGAAAGGTCGGGATGTAATCTATATCTGCGGCTCTGACGAACATGGTGTGCCGATAACCGTCACAGCTGACAACGAGGGTATATCACCTCAGGATGTTGTGGACCGGTATCACACTATGAATAAAGAAAGTTTTGAGAAACTTGGCATCTCTTTTGATAACTACTCACGTACTTCTTTACCCCTGCATCACAAAACAGCTCAGAAGTTTTTTACCATTCTTCTTGAAAAAGGTGATCTCTTGGTAAAAGAATCTGAGCAATTCTATAGTGAAAAGACAAAACGATTTTTACCAGACAGGTACGTAGAGGGAACCTGTCCTTACTGTGGTTACGAAAAAGCACGGGGCGATCAATGCGATAAATGTGGCAAGTGGCTGGAACCGAAAGAATTGATCAATCCCGTCTCCAAAATAGATGGTTCAAAACCTGTATTGAAAAAAACAAAGCACTGGTATTTTCCCATGGGCAGGTTTGCCGAATCCTGGAAGAAATGGTTTAAGAGCCATAACTGGAAGGAAAATGTTCGAAATTACTGTATGGGTTGGTACAAAGAAGGCTTGAAAGACAGACCCATCACCCGTGATCTTCACTGGGGTGTTTCTGTCCCGATAGAAGAAGCAGAGGGGAAAGTTCTTTATGTATGGTTTGATGCTCCTATAGGATACATTTCATCAACGATAGAATGGGCGGAGAAATTGGGTGAACCTGACCGATGGAAGGAGTATTGGTGTAGTGAAGAAACAAAACTTGTCCATTTCATTGGCAAAGATAATATTGTTTTTCATGCTATTCTTTTTCCCATGATGCTGATGGAAGTTGGAGGATACGTGCTTCCAGAAGCCATTCCCGCTAACGAATATCTGACAATTGAAGGGCGAAAGATTTCTACCAGTCAGAATTATGCTATCTGGCTGAAAGACTATCTTGGAATTTTTCCTCCCGATCCTCTTCGATACACCCTGGCAGCTAATGCTCCAGAGGCAAAAGACACAGATTTTTCGTGGAAGCAGTTCCAGAGTCGGAATAACGATGAGCTTGCAGATATTCTGGGGAATTTTATCAATAGAACTTTAACTTTTGCACATAATTACTACAATGGGAAAATACCAGAGAAAGGAGAACTCAACAGTCTGGATCAAGAGATGCTGCAACAGATTCAGGAGGCTCCAGAGAAAATCGGGAGTTTATTAGAAAAATTTGAAATACGCAACGCTACAAAAAGTTTTATGGATATATGCCGCTCTGCAAATAAATATTTTAATGACAAAGCTCCCTGGGAAACTAGAATTTCAAACCCGGAAAGCTGCAAAACAACCATTCATATCTGTCTGCAAATAGTCCAGGTACTTACTGTTCTTGCTGCTCCTTTTCTTCCATTTGCCAGCGAGAAATTAAAGGTTATGTTAAATATCAATGGTGAGCTTCAATGGGATCGGGCAGGGGAAAACCCTCTGCCCGAAGGACATAAGCTTGGTAAGCCTGAAATTCTCTTCACCAAAATCGAAGATAGTATTATTGGAAGAGAAATAGAAAAACTTAAGAAAGTAGAGACAAAATCGGAGGAAACAAAATTGTCTGGAGAAGAATTTATTGACATTGAGACCTTTAGGAAGATCAAACTTAAAACAGGTAAGGTTGTGGAAGCAGAAAAGATAAAAGGTGCTGACAAACTTCTGAAAGTAATAGTTGATATGGGAGACGAGAAAAGACAAATAGTGGTCGGAGTAGCAGAAAGTTATTCACCTGAGGAAATACTCGGGAAAACTGTCATTGTTGCTGCTAATTTAAAGACAGCCAAAATCCGTGGTGTAGAATCGCAAGGAATGCTTCTGGCTGTAGCAACAGAAAAAGGTTATACTTTACTTACTACGGATGGTGAAGCAAACCCTGGTGTATTGGTGGAGTAAAAAGGTTTGTTAATCGATACCCATACACACATCAATATGGATAAATTTGACAATGACAGGGAAGATGTAATTCAGAGAGCTCGTGATGCTGGGATAAAAATCGTTCTGGACGTGGGAACTGATTTAAAGAGCAGCCAGAAAGCTGTAGAAAACAGCGAGAGGTTTAAAGAAGTCCGAGCAGTAGTAGGAATTCATCCACACGAGGCGGTTCGTGCTAAGGAACAAGATATTCTGGAAATAGAAAGACTCCTGGAACATCCAAATGTAGTAGGAATAGGAGAGATAGGGCTGGATTACTACTACAACTTCTCTCCAGAGGAGATCCAAAAAGAGATTTTTTCCCGACAATTATATATAGCAAAAGAGCAGAAACTCCCTGTTGTTATCCATGTGAGAAAAGCAATGAAAGATACTATAGAAATCCTCGATACTGTTGGAGATTTGCCCGCCAGAGGAGTTTTTCACTGTTTTGGAGGAACAGTTGAAGATGTACACAGAGTTCTTAAAATGGGTTTTTTTATCTCTTTCACCGGTATAGTAACATTTCACAATTTTAAGAACTTTGATAAAATTCGGCAAGTACCTATAAATAAACTTTTATTAGAAACAGATTCACCTTACATGACCCCTGTTCCCCATCGGGGAAAACGGAATGAACCATGTTTCCTGGTTCACACAGCAAGAAAATTGAGCGAAATTTATGATACAGAGTTAAATAATCTGGCAGGGACAACTACAAAAAATGCACAGGCACTTTTTAAAATAACTATTTGAGGAACTAAGTGGTGCATGGCAGGGACAGGCTTTATCCTTTGAAACGATTCAGTCAGAATTTTCTTAGAAACCGCTCAATTGCAGAAAGAATAATAGAAAAACTTAACATCAAAAAAAATGATCACATCCTTGAAATAGGACCGGGGGACGGTGCTCTTACAGAATTTTTGGTAAAATCCTCTGCGGAAAGGATTATTGGAGTAGAAATAGACAAAAGACTCGCAGAGTTGCTGAGAAAAAAATTTGGGAATGAGAATCGTTTTGAACTAATAGAAGGAGATTTCTTAAATCTTGATCTGGAATCATTAATTACAGAAAGGAAAAAACTAAGGATAGTGGGAAATCTTCCCTACTCTATTACGACACCTGTTCTTTTTGCTGCACTGGATCATAGGCCACTGATCAAAGATCTTACTGTAATGATGCAGAAAGAAGTAGGCGAAAGGATCTCCAGCTTACCTGGCTCAAAAAGATACGGTATACCTTCTGTTTTATTCCAATTGTTTGCCGAAATAGAACCGCTTTTTACTGTCCCGAGAAGTGCTTTTTACCCTGTTCCAGAAGTTGATTCTATGGTGAT
Organism: uncultured bacterium; assembly: GCA_964473625.1. GTDB lineage: Bacteria > Zhuqueibacterota > QNDG01 > QNDG01 > DSAB01 > CAYYPT01. Next base: position 7,784 of record CAYYPT010000080.1, read on the forward strand.
AAAGTTCAGTTTTCTTAATCGACCTCGTTACAAAGTAGACGATGTTGATTTTTTCATAAGTTTAGTGAAAACAGTCTTTGATCAGAGACGAAAGATGTTGAAGAATACCCTGAAGGGAATTGTTATCAACGAAAAAATTCTAGAGCAAACCTCTGTAAATCTACACCAGAGACCAGAGGAACTTTCTGTGGCCCAATTTGTACAACTTAGCAACGAACTTGCAAAAACAGTTTAGAGAGGAGATCCGGGTGGAAGAAATTAAACCGCAAAATAATAATACCAGAAAATTCATTGAGGAGCTTCTTGATAGAGGCGACAAGATTTACCTTAAAACTGCTCTTATGGATCTCCATCCTGCAGATATCGCCGAAGTCTTAACAAGAATGGATGAAGAGAAAAGAGATGCAATTTTTGGGCTTCTTAGTACAGAAAGAGCTGCAGAAGTACTTGTCGAGTTAGATACTTCTATAAGACGAAACCTTCTAGAAAAATTAAATGAGAACAGGATTGTAGAAATCATCGAGACCATGGACTCCGATGATGCTACTGACATAATCGGAGAACTGGACGAAGAGCTTGCCCAAAGAATTCTGGACGCTATGCCGTGGAAAGAATTCAGGGAGGTAAAGACTCTTCTCAAGCATGGTGAAGAGACTGCTGGTGGGATCATGGCCCTGGAAATTGTGGCTGTTGATCAGGACCAGACTGCTGAGCAAGCTCTCGACGTTCTACGACGAAAAGCAACAGAGGTGGAAGATGTTTACAACATCTATGTGGTGGACAAAAAAGGGGTATTTAAGGGATTGGTAACTCTGAAAGATCTTGTTCTCTCCAATCCTAAGTCTAAACTCTCAGAGATTATGGATAAAGAAGCCATATTTGTTCATCCAGAAATGGATAGAGAAGATGTAGCCAATCTCTTTCACAAGTATGATCTTGTGGCTGCTCCCGTAGTTGATGAAGAAGGTAAGCTGATAGGCCGGATTACTGTTGACGATGTTATGGACGTGGTGGAAGAAGAGGCCAGTGAGGATATGTCTTTAATGGCTGGTATTACGGACGAGAAAATTAGTGAGCGTTCTGTTTTTAAACTTTCCAGTGTAAGACTTCCATGGCTTCTGGTAGCTTTTGCAGGTGAAATGGTATCAGCAACTGTACTCCATTATTTTAAAGCCTCGCTTAATCAGATTGTCGCCTCTGCTTTTTTTATTCCCTTAATTATGGCTATGGGGGGAAACACAGGGATTCAATCAGCAACAGTAGTGATTAGGGGGTTGGCCACAGGAGATATAAAATTGAGAGACACATGGCAGAGACTTATTAGAGAAATGTCAGTTGCATTTCTAAATGGATTTGTAATTTCAATGCTTCTTTTAGGAGTAGCTTTCTTCTGGCTTCATGATCCAAAGTTTGGATTGATTGCAGGGGTAGCTATGATTGCCGTTCTTTTCAATGCAGCTTTTATGGGAACCATAATTCCTTTTTTGCTCAAACGCATTGGTATAGATCCGGCTATCGCCACAGGACCTTTTATCACCACATCGAATGATGTATTGGGACTGGTAGTCTATTTTGGTACAATTACACTTTCTCTTCAATGGTTGTGAGGAGCGCCATGGCCATTTTGAAAACAGAAGCTGTAGTGCTCAAAGGCTGGAAACTGGGAGAGACATCCAAGATTGTTTCTCTCTATACCAGGGATTTCGGTAAAGTAAAAGTGGTAGCGAAAGGAGGCCGCGGCCCAAAAAGTAAATTCAAAGGATGTCTGGAACCACTTACCCACATAAGAATTGTTTATTACGACAAACGGACGAGAGATCTTCAACTTCTCAGCCAGGCAGATCTTATGGATCCGTATCTTCATATCATCGGGAATGTAGAACGAACATCGCTGGGGTTGGCTACAGCGGAACTGGTAAATAAAGCTGTCGCAGGAGAAGAACCTTTTCCTCAGGTGTTTGATCTTTTGACCTCTGTTCTCTCGTCCATTGAGAAAGGAAAAGAATTTCTTGAGGGAAATTTCTGGTTTTTCGAGAGTCATTTTATAGATCTTATGGGCTACAAACCCAGATGGGATAGATGTCTTGAATGCGGTGAACTATTGAGTGGAGGTGGATTTTTCCAGCCCGAGAGCGGAGGACTTCTCTGCAACCGCTGCGGCGCAGTGAAGGGCGGCCTGGTTATAGAGAGGGAGACTCTCGAGATTCTTTACTGGCTTCAGCGAACCAGTCTGGAAGAGGTAGAAAATTTGAAGCCTACACCCGCTCAAAAGGCGGAAATAAGAAAAATGTTTGACCTCTATTTCAAAACTCATATAGAGCACATGAAAGGTTTGAAATCTTTGGATTTCTTTTATGGACTAACCGTTTAAAAAACACAAAGGAGAACTATGGGAGATTTAATGGAGAAAATTGTATCTCTTGCTAAGAGAAGAGGGTTTATATTTCAGTCGAGTGAAATCTACGGTGGAATCAATGCCTGTTATGACTACGGTCCGCTGGGAGTAGAATTGAAACGAAACATAAAGGACCTCTGGTGGCGATCCATGGTGTATGAGAAAGAAAACATCGTGGGACTGGATGCGGCAATCCTTATGCATCCAAAAGTGTGGGAAGCTTCTGGTCATGTGTCGAGTTTTACAGATCCTCTTGTGGATTGTAAAGTATGCAAACAGAGGTTTCGTGAGGACGAAATTGATCCTGAAAAACTCAAAAAAAGACAGTGTCCCAAGTGTGGCAGCGTAGGTTCTCTAACTGAGGCTCGCCAGTTCAATCTAATGTTCAAAACCCACATGGGACCTGTAGAGGAATCAGCGTCTGTTGTCTATCTAAGACCTGAAACAGCGCAGGGAATTTACGTTAACTATAAAAATGTTATGGATTCTTCCCGACTGAAAATTCCATTTGGTATTGCTCAGATCGGGAAAGCGTTTAGAAACGAAATTACCCCGGGAAATTTTATCTTTAGGACACGCGAATTTGAACAAATGGAGATGCAATACTTTGTTAAACCCGGAGATGATGAAGATGCATTCAATAGGTGGAAAGAAGAACGAATGGAATGGTACATAAAATTGGGCATCAGGAAAGAAAAACTTCGATTCCGTCAGCACGGGGAAGATGAACTTGCCCACTACGCCAAGGCTGCCTTTGACATTGAATATCAATATCCTATAGGCTGGAAAGAGTTAGAAGGAATTCACAACAGAACAAACTACGATCTCTCTCGCCATCAGGAGTATTCCGGGAAGGATCTTTCTTACTTTGACGATTCAACGCGCCAGCGGTATATCCCTTACATTGTAGAAACGTCTGCAGGGGTTGATAGAACAATTCTCACCTGTCTTATTGATGGATACGAAGAAGAACAGCTGGAAAAAGAGAAACGAACTGTACTCCATTTAAATCCACAAATTGCACCTTTTAAAGCAGCGGTCTTCCCGTTGGTTAATAGAGACGGCATGCCTGAGTTTGCCAGAAAGATTTTTAAAGAACTTAAGGGTGAATTCAAAACTTTTTATGATGACTCTGGTGCAATAGGGCGACGATATCGCAGACAGGATGAAGCAGGGACTCCATTCTGTATTACAGTGGATTCTCAAACTTTAAAAGATAAAACCGTAACAATACGAAATCGCGATACAATGGAGCAGGATAGAGTTCGTGTCAGAAGCCTTGTTGACGAATTAAAAAAAAGGATCAAAGGAATATAGAAATATCTTGACAAAAATTGAAATATTTTGTATTATATATTATATTCTTTTGCAAATTTTATTACTTAAAAGGGAGGTCGTTATGTCACGAGGCAGAGGAACAGTTAACAAAGTTATTTTAGTTGGAAGATTGGGCGCTGATCCCCAATTGAAATACACACCTTCTGGACGGGCCAATGCCAGCTTTAATATAGCAACAAACTTGGTATGGAAAGACCAGGACGGAAACCAACAGGAAAAAACAGAGTGGCACAGAGTAACTGCATGGGGAAAGCTGGCCGAGGTAATTGGGGAATGGCT
>CAYYPT010000081.1:0-8413 GCA_964473625.1 uncultured bacterium
GTGACCCTGAATTTCGTCAAATAGAAAAAAAGCTGAATATCCTTTGGCTTCAGAAATGATTGTGTTTTGTGCCCTCTAGTTCCCAAACTCCTGTTTGGGAACGAGGAGGGGGAATTCTGAGCCCAATAAAATATGGTGAAAAAAAATGAGATTAAATTTTATAAACATTTGGGGAAATTATGTATCAAGAATTATCCCTGGTGAATTATTTTATCCTCAACCAACGGGTAAGATAACCGACAATTTATTCACTATTTGTGATCGAGGTGATACTAATATCTACCTCTATACCGATGGAATTAATACAATATGCATTGATGTTGGCTATATTAATAATAATTATTTGAAAAACGACTTTCAAAAAATTGGCATTGACCCAACTTCTATTTCACATATTTTCTTAACTCATACCGATATGGACCATGCAGGGGCTTTAGACATTGACAGCATAAGTGATTGGTTAAATAACTGTATTAAAATCTACATGAGCAAAGAAGAGGAAAATCTCATAAAAAAAAGGCAACGACGGAGATTTTTGTTTTATACCCCCATAGAAATATCAAAAGAATACGATTTTCTTAATGACGGAGAAATTTTATATGTTGGTAATATAAAAATCAAAGCAATTCATACTCCGGGTCACACCTTGGGGCACATGTCCTATTTGGTAGATGATAAATTCCTTTTCACCGGGGATTTGCTATTATTAAAGAACGGTGAAGTCAAACCATTTTATTATATTTGGAATATGAATCACAAACTGGTAGAAGAATCAATTAGGAAAATAGCAAAACTACAAAATGTAAAAGTCTTATGCACTGCTCATAGTAAATGCTCATTTGATTTTAAAAAAGCAATACAAAAATGGCTTTAGTGAATTGGGCTCGGAACTACCCACATGTGTTAAAAACTCTGTTTTGATAATGACAAATCAATGAAATTAGATCATGCGTGACATGTATAAAATAATTGACAAGAAAAGGCATAACAGTAAATGAGCAACGTTCCACAATCTGTGTTGGATTTGATCGAAAAATTCGAGCGGAATATTCAGGAATACAAAAATCCGAAGTATAACGAGACACAGATCAGGATCGAGTTCATCAATCCATTCTTCAAGGCACTTGGTTGGGACGTAGATAACGAAGCAGGTTACGCCCTTGCCTATCGCGACGTGATCCATGAAGCCGAAGTTAAGGTAACCGGAACCACGAAGGCTCCTGATTATGCCTTCCGCATCGGTGGAACACGAAAGTTTTTCGTCGAGACGAAGAAACCCTCGGTTAATCTTAAGGACAACCCTGCCCCAGCCTTCCAGTTACGTCGGTACGCTTACAGTGCCCGTCTGCCGCTCTCAATCTTGACCGATTTCGAGGAATTCAGTGTATATGATTGCCGCATAAAACCATCAATAAAAGACAAGCCTTCTGTTGGCCGTATTCAGTACTATACCTTCCGTGAATACGCAGACAAGTGGGATGAGATCAGTTCTGTATTTCACCGCGAATCGGTTCTCCGGGGTTCCTTCGACAGGTTTGTTAAGGAAACCAAGGGCAAACGTGGAACAGCCGAGATCGACAAGGATTTTGTTGCAGATTTAGACCAATGGCGTTTGGTACTGGCACGCAACTTCGCCCTGCGCAATCCTCAACTGACTATTCGTGAACTCAACTTTACAGTGCAAATGACGATTGACCGTCTTATCTTTCTTCGCATGTGTGAGGAGCGTGGCATTGAACAGTACGGTCAACTGCTAGCGCTTCTTAATGGCACACGAGTTTATCCTCGACTGGTGGGAATCTACCAACGGGCAGATGAACGGTACAACTCCGGCCTGTTCCATTTTGCCGAAGAGAGGGGTCATAGATCAGCCCCAGACCTCCTCACACCCAACCTGCACCTCGATGACAAGGTTCTGAAAACCATAATCAAGAATCTTTACTATCCGGAGTGTCCCTATGAATTCAGCCTTTTGCCAATTGAAGTGCTTGGAAATGCCTATGAGCAGTTCCTTGGTAAAACCATTCGCCTGACCGCTGGCCATCAGGCAAAGATCGAAGAGAAGCCAGAAGTACGAAAAGCCGGAGGTGTCTATTACACTCCTGAGTACATTGTTGATTATATTGTGAAGAACACTGTTGGCAAGCTCCTTGAAGGTAAGACTCCGCAAGAAGTTGCTCAGATCAAAATACTGGACCCGGCGTGCGGTTCTGGCTCCTTTCTACTTGGGGCTTACCAGTATTTACTGAACTGGCATCTTGACTGGTATAAACATGAAATGAAGCGTACTGGCAAGATGCCAACTGTTTCGCTACCCAAAGGCAAACGTAAACACAGATCGGATCCAATAGCTATATTCCAGGGCCAAGGTGGTGATTGGTTGCTTAGCACTGCGGAGAAAAAGCGGATACTTTTGAACAACATCCATGGGGTAGATATTGACCAGCAGGCAGTGGAGGTAACAAAGCTGTCCCTGCTCCTCAAGGTCCTCGAGAATGAAAACCAGGATACGCTAAACCGCCAGTTCACACTCTGGCGTGAGCGAGCGCTGCCAGATTTGGGCAACAACATTAAGTGCGGCAATTCCCTAATTGGACCGGACTACTTTGAGGGCAGGTTAATTCCTGACGAGGACGAAATCCGCCGTGTGAACCCATTTGACTGGCAAACTGAGTTTCCAGAAATTATGGCAGCAGGGGGTTTTGATGTGGTGATCGGGAATCCGCCGTATATCCGAATTCAGATGATGAAAGAATGGGCACCCATTGAAGTAGAGCTTTACAAACAGCGCTATAAAGCGGCCAGTAAAGGAAACTACGACATTTATGTTGTTTTTGTGGAGCGTGCTTTGCAACTGCTTAACAAGCGGGGACGGATGGGATATATCCTGCCACACAAATTTTTCCAGGCCAAATATGGGGAAGCGCTACGCACGTTGCTTGTTAAAGGAAACTACCTTGGGGAGATTGTACACTTTGGCGACCAACAGGTATTCGCCGGAGCGACTACTTATACTTGTCTGCTTTTTCTGGATAAGGCAGGCAACAAACGTTTCCGTTATATCAAAGCCCATAATTTAGAGGCCTGGCGGATCAATAAAAAAGCAGTTGAGGGTAAAATCAGCACAGCTAAACTAACGCAAAAAGAGTGGAACTTTGTTGTGGGGCCGGGTGCCGCACTGTTTGAGCGGTTGAGTAAAATGCCTGTCAAGTTGCGGGATGTAGCTGCAAGAATATTCCAGGGACTAATATCAGGTGCTGACCCTGTATTTGTTTTGGAAAATGTTTCAGAGGAATATTACAAGTCAGTAGCTACAGGAAGGATACATCGTATCGAGACGGAGTTAATGCACATGCTCTGCAAGGGTTCTGTGAATTTGAGACGTTACCATGTTTCTAAAATTAATAAGTCAATTTTGTTTCCCTATAAGATAGTTAATAGAAAAGCAGAGTTGTTGTCACCTGATGAGCTGAAAGAGCACTTCCCAAATGCTTGGACATACTTGAAAGAAAATCGTCAAACACTTGAAGCACGTGAACGGGGGAGATGGAAACACTCCAGGTGGTATGCTTTTAGCCGCTCTCAAAACCTTAGTGAAATGGAACAAGAGAAAATTCTAACTCCGAGTATTGCATATCGCACATCATTTATGTTTGATTCAACTGGCCATTATTATTTTGTTGGAAGTGGTGGAGGTGGTGGAGGTGGATACGGCATAACTCTTAAAAACGAATATCTGCCGATGACTTATTTATACCTGCTAGGCGTATTAAATTCATCTTTACTTGATTGGTTAGTAAAACATACGAGTAGCCCTTTTAGAGGGGGATACTATTCCTATAACCGCCAATACATAGAAGCTCTTCCCATCCGCACGATTAATTTTTCCGACTCCTCCGACGTTGCCCGTCACAGCGAAATAGTTGGGTTGGTGGAACGAATGTTGCGACTCCACAAGAAATGGACCACTGCTACTATTCCATCTGATAAAGAGCTCTACCAGAGGCAGATTGAAGCAACTGACCGTCAGATTGACGAGTTGGTTTATGAATTGTACCAATTAACACCAGAAGAGATCAAAGTGGTTGAGGAAGCAGCAAAGTGAGAAAGGATTTGCAATAACGTTCCCAAACTGGAGTTTGGGAACGAGGAGGGTAAAGAAAAATGGAACATGAAGTTTTAAAAACTTGGGAGGAATTTGAGAATATTCTAAGGGAATTATACACAGCAATTAGTAAAGAAAAAAAGAAATATTCTGATATTTCAGATCCAATTTTTAGAGGTCAAAGTGATTCTGAATGGCCTCTGAAAACAACCTTAGAACGTATCCACGGTAAAATTACATGCGAAGAATATCATGAAATAATGTTAACTGTTAAAAGTCAATTTGAAAGTATTACTGGAAGAAATTGGGATATTGAGCCATACACAGAAAAAGAAAATGACATAATACCAATGTATCTAGAGGAAGGATATTCATACATGGTTCACTTACGTCACCATAAATTCCCTTCACCCTTATTAGATTGGACTCGCTCTCCATATGTTGCTGCCTATTTTGCTTTTAGTAATATTAATTCAGAAAAAGATGTTGCGATATATGTATATAGAGAATTTATTAATCTTTGGAAATCACGCGGGGGGAGTGAAGCATCTATTCATCAGCTTGGACACAATATAAAAACAGACCCCCGCCATTATCTTCAGCAAAGTGAATATACTATTTGTACAAAAAGGATAAATAAAAAATTGTATTATTGGAATCATGAAGAAGTGTTCAAGCAAGGGAGAAATGGTCAAGATAAACTAGAAAAATATATTCTACCAATATCTGAAAGGAAGAAAGTTTTAAATAAGTTAAATACGATGAATATAAATGAATATACACTTTTCGGTACTGAGGATAGTCTTGTTTTTAAATTGGCAGTCGATGAGTTCATTATTAAAAACACTTAACCCTGTGGTTCCACACGGATCATGTATGTATCACTTGTCCCCAAACCGGAGTTTGGGAACGAGAGGGAAAGGTTCAACCTCACAAAAGCGCAGTGTTTCAATTAAAATTTGGTGGTATGATTTAATGTTTTGTTCAGTGTATAAAGTTTGGTGTATGAGGTTTTGCAGGTTAACTTTAGTGTTATACGAATAGGGGATAATAAAAATGAAAGCCAAAGAAATAAGGGAAAAATTTAAGATTGATCATGGAAGAATGATTATAGATATTATTAAGACTCGCACTGAGGATGAAATCGAAGAAGTAAAACAGTATTATGAAGAACTAGAATCTAAATTTGCGAGTGACAAAAGAAGATTATCAAAAAGATATGATGAGAAAGTTAGAAATGGGAAATTATCTCTAGAAATACAATATCAACTTAATGAATATTTCTCCGAAGAATATTATATAATAGAAAATATTTTCCTAAAAGCATTTCGCTATTCAATAATAGTTACTATTTATTCCTTGCTTGAAAGCTCACTAAACAATCTATGTCATTTTTTACACAATTTAAAGAAATTAACTTTGTCCTTAGAGGAGTTAAGGGGGGCAGGAATTGAAAGAGCAAAATTATATTTAACAAAAGTATGTTTAATTGATTTTTCAGAAAACAGTAATGAATGGAACGAAATATTGAAACTCAACAAAATCAGAAATTGTATTGTACATGCACAAGGAGATATATTAAATACTAAGAATCCCAATAAATTGAGAAAGATCGTTGCAAAAACAACCGGAATTGGTCTAGAAAGTCGTAGATTTATCAAAATCAAAAGCGAGTATATTAATACGACCTTATATAATACGAAAAAGTTACTGGAAGCAGTTTATGATAAATCATTTGATACTGTATGAGAAATGCATTAAATTTGATTGCAATTCCTTTGTACTTCATGCAACAGTTTCCCTCGTTCCCATACTGGAGTTTGGGGACGAGATTGGAAAGGATTCTATGGTTAAAATACTCTTGCATTAATGTACAAAATAATGTACATTAATGTACAGCTTGGCATCGTTTCTTGGAGGTTATTATGAAAACTGTTACTTTTACTGAATTTCGTAAAAATGCTTCCGGGTTTTTTTCCGAAGTTGAAAATGGCGAAACGATTTTAATTTTGAGACATGGAAAAGCAATAGCTGAAATTTTACCGCCTACTCAGTCGGGATTAAAAATGGTTTCATGGAAGAGGCCTGGATTAAAACTATCTATAAAGGGAATAAGTCTATCAAAAGCGATTTTGGAAGAACGAGAGGTTTCTTAGATGAAAACATTTTTTGATTCATCCTCATTTGCAAAAAGATATATAGAAGAAAAAGGAAGTGATGTTGTAGAAGAAATTTGTTTTAATACTACATATCTGGCGCTATGTATCTTATGTATCCCTGAAATAATCTCAGCTTTGAATAGACGATTAAGAGAAAGAAATATCAGTCAAAATAATTATTCTATTGCCAAAAATAGATTACTCGAAGAAATTCAAGACGCAATTATTCTGAATATAACTCCGAGTGTTATTAACAAATCGATTAAACTGTTAGAGAAAAATACCTTGAGAACAATTGATTCGTTACATATTGCTTGTGCAATCGAGTGGGGAGCAGATTTGTTTGTTTCATCAGATCAGAGGCAGATTGAAGCAGCTCGTAAAGCTGGTCTAAGGGTGCGTTTTATAGAAAGTGATTAGTCAATCTGGGAAATAGTTCCTCTGATTCTAAAATTTCTGTTTTGGAACCAACATGTGTGAAAACCCACATCAACCAAATTCGTAATACACCTGGAGTTCTGGTTTAGCAGCGTGGGTATTGTTATGATCATATCATCCGTATTGTAAAGGAGAATTAAAATATGAAACTCATTGTCACAGGATCCATTGCGTTTGATTATCTTATGTCTTTCCCAGGGAAATTTTCTGATCATTTTTTAACTGATAAGCTGGATTCTATCAGTGTCAGTTTTTTGGTAGATTCTCTGAATAAAAGAAAAGGAGGGTGCGCTGCTAATATTGCCTATAACCTTTCGCTTCTGGGAGAATCACCACTGCTTGTTGGAACAGCAGGAAAAGATTTTGGGGAATACCGTGCAGCGCTAGAAAAAGCGGGAGTCGATACATCCGGTGTTAAAATAATAAACGAAGAATATACAGCTTCTTTTTTTGCAAATTCAGATCAGGATGGAAATCAGATTGCCTCTTTCTACCCCGGTGCAATGAAATTTGCAAAGGATATTTCTCTAAAAGAACTGGAGCTTGATAGCGAAACGTTGGTAATTATTTCTCCAAATGATCCTGAGGCTATGGTAAGATACACGAAAGAGTGCCAGGGAATGCACATTCCTTTTATTTATGATCCAGGCCAGCAGATAGTTGTATTAAAACGTGATGTGTTAAGAGAGGGAATCCGCGGAGCAAAGGTATTTATCCTCAATGATTATGAATTCGAAATGTTCAGAAAAAAAACAAATCTGGAACTTGAGAAGATACTGGAATTCTCAGAAATTGTCATTATAACCAGAGGCAGAAATGGATCAATTATTCATACAAGAAAGAGTACAATAGAGATCCCTGTTGTTCCTCCTCTCAGGGTTCTTGATCCTACCGGTGTTGGTGATGCTTACAGAGCAGGTTTTGTTAAAGGATTGATCCACGGATTTTCCCTTGAGATCGCAGGCAGGATGGGCAGCCTGGCTGCCACTTATGTTCTGGAAACAGAAGGTCCCCAAAGCCATTCTTACGACCTGAAAGAATTTGTAGAAAGGTACTGCCATGTTTTTGGTAAATCAGAAGAGGGTGGAAAATTATTAAAGACTAAGCTTTTGTGAATTCCAATTCTTACAGCAAAAATAATAAATATCATTTTGGAAGGGAGAAAAGCCATGAGGAAATATATTTTTTTATCCTTTGTGCTCTTTTGTGCGACAATAACTGTGCTTTTTAGTCAAACACAGAAGTTCAGAAGTGGAATATTTTTGCACCATTCAACCGGTGGATGTATTTGGGGGCCTAATGGCAGTAGTACCAGTGTGCCGCAGGAAATAGCCAAATATAATTCAGACAATGGATTAACAGGTGATAATACTGTTTCATTGACAGAGCAGTGGTGGCCGGACAGCGATAATGAATGGGCAACGTGGCACAATATTTTTTATAATAGAGATGCCAGCAACGATATAAGGCCAATTCTGGAGGCAAACAAAATAGTTATTACAAAATCATGTTTTCCTTCTTCAAGCATCTGGGGCGTTGGCAGTTCGTCAGACACATTGAATCCCGAAGATAAGACTATCTACAATTATAAATGGCACTGGCGGAGTATTGTAAAAGTTATGGCCAGTCATCCTGAAAACTTTTTTGTTATCTGGACAAACGCACCTCTGGTAGCCAACGCAACGAGTGATGAGGAAGCTGTTCTTTCGGA
>CAYYPT010000081.1:8513-11783 GCA_964473625.1 uncultured bacterium
AAAGGGAATCTGGTTCCCGGTGGGATTTATTTCTACCGGCTTTGGACAGGCAAAGATTTATCGATTGCAAAGCGGATGATTCTCCTAAAATAAAAATATTGGAGGTTGATATTTCAGGATTTAATACTTTTAGGCTTATGTATCCTCTTGAGAAAATGACTTTAAAACATTTACTTGAAAGGAGCGTCAAGCTTTATAATACCCGTCCGGCACTGTCGATGGTTGATGGACAACCCATTACTTATGAGCAACTGGGTCACCAGGTACAGACTCTGTCAGGAGTTTTATATAATCAGGGTATTACTCCAGGAGATCGGGTTGCAATTCTTTCTGAGAATAAACCTACTTGGGGCATCGCTTTTTTTGCCATCACCACTATGGGTGCTGTTGCAGTGCCAATTCTGCCGGATTTTCATTCCAATAGTGTTCAACACATTCTTCGTCATTCAGGTGCGAAGGCAATTTTCATTTCGAAAAAACAGTATCACAAGATTGAAGACGCCAGGATAGAAAGTCTGAATACAATATTTCTCATTGATGATTTCAGTGTGATTTCTTCTGAGACAAGGGCAAGTAAACTTAAAGAAGTAATAAAAGAAGGGCAGAAAGAGTATATGAGGTTGAAAGAAGCTGCTCTTAAAATAATTGGTCGGGTGAGGTCTGAAGTTCAGGAAAATGATATAGCATCTATTATTTATACATCAGGGACAACTGGTCATTCAAAAGGTGTTATTTTGACTCACAAAAATTTTGTGTTTGATGCCACTGCAACTTTAAAGATCCAGACTGTAACCAGTGAAGACCGCCTGCTTTCTATTCTGCCTCTTTCTCATTCTTATGAGTGTACTATTGGTTTTCTCATTCCGCTGATGCAGGGAGCATGTATATACTATATTGATAAAACTCCTGTTGCCAGGGTGCTTTTGCCGGCTATGGAAAAGATCAAACCAACTATGATGTTGACGGTTCCCTTAATTATGGAAAAGATTTACAAGACGAGAATTCTACCTCAATTTACTCAAAATGGTGTGATGCGCAAGATGTATAAGATTCCCATACTCCGCAAGCGGTTACATCGTATTGCTGCTATGAAAGTTTATAAAATGTTTGGGGGGAAACTTCGTTTTTTTGGTATTGGAGGAGCGCTTCTTGATCCTAATGTTGAACTTTTCTTACGAGAAGGCAAATTCCCCTATGCCATTGGATATGGTTTAACAGAAACTTCCCCTCTGATTGCTGGCTCCAGTCCTAAGGCGACTAAGTACCGTTCGACTGGGCCAGCCATCCCCGGCGTAGAAATCAGGATCAATCAGCCAAATCCTGTAACTGGTGAAGGTGAAATCTGGGTGAGAGGGGAAAATGTTATGAAAGGATACTATAATGATCCTGAGCGGACAAAGGAAGTACTTTTACCTGATGGATGGTTTCGCACTGGCGATCTGGGTCTTCTGGACAAAGATGGCTATCTTTATATAAAAGGACGCTTGAAAAATATGATAGTTGGTCCCAATGGAGAAAACATCTATCCGGAGGAAATTGAGTCTGTAATCAACGAATGCGATTATGTACTGGAATCTCTTGTGTATCAGGATAATGGGCAGCTTATTGCCCGGGTGCATTTAAATTACGAATTACTGGATGAGGAATTTAAGAGTTCAAAACTGAGTGAAACGCAGATCGCACAGCGTATTAGAGAGAAGCTGGAGGAAGTGCGGAATTTTGTTAATTCACGTGTTCCAGCATTTTCCCGGATTAAGAAGGTTATTGAGCAACCTGAGCCATTTGAAAAAACCCCGACACAGAAGATCAAACGATATCTGTATGTCACTTGAATGTGATTGACAAATGATAAATCGAAAATACAAAATGCTGCTGTTGCCTCTTTTGTCGGTTTATCTGATTCATTTGGGCTGTTCAGTTATTTTCCCTACTGTTACCAGTTACAAAAACGCCCATACGCCTCCATTTACTGAGGTAACCACATTAAAATTATTAAATAAACTTCGTGTTGATGATAGTATTGAAGTTACAAAAAAGAGCGGGAAAGTTCTTCATGGGTCGTTTATTGGTGTTTTCAGGTATGATCCGTTTAAATATTATAATCTTTATAAAAAATTTAAGCTGAATAATCCTGATATTATTGTACCGGACATAAATGATACAGTAATAATTGTAACAGATCACGGCAAGAGATTAAAAGGTGCTTTTCTTGGGTTTGATTTTTATCAAATATTAATAAAGACCGATACTTCCCAAAAAATTACCATTATTAAGATGGCGGATATGAAAAGAATTTATTTTGCTAATAAGAATATTTCTCAATCGGAGCTAATTGATTTTTTCAGAGCTAATCGATCTAAAATTCCGGTATATACGTGTGTTGCTTTAAGTAATAATAAGATTGATTACATAATACCTTTAAATGAAATTTCATCCTTTAAGAAAATAAATAGGAAACACAGCGTGGTGGGCAATTTTATTCTGGGGCTGTTACTAGACGGCTTAGTAGCTTTTTCTATATTTATGTATATGATGGCTTCAATGCTAAGCCAAATGAACTGATTTAGTTTGAATATGGAGAAGCTGTTTATTCTCTCCTTTTGGATAACCACTTATCCAGAGGGATTAAAATAGAGTTAATTGAAATAATAGCTAACACACCTATAAATGTTTCAATATAGTATCCTGCCGCAGCAATACTTCCAACAGCAGCACTGCACCAAACAGTTGCTGCTGTTGTAAGCCCCCGGATGTTTATTCCTTCTTTAAGAATTATCCCAGCACCTAAAAACCCAATCCCGGTAACAACCTGACCAATTATTCTTGCAATATCGCTATTTCTTTCTGCTATATTTATGGACAGTAAAACATAAAGCGCAGCCCCTGTAGCAACCAATGTGTTTGTACGTAGTCCGGCTGATTTGTGATGCCATTGCCTTTCAAATCCAATAATCATTCCCGCTCCAATAGCGGTCAAAAGCCGTAAAATAAAATCAAAAATTGTCATTACTCTGTTCTTAGGTAATTTTATTATCAAATTTGCCTTTTAATTTGTATGTATAGAGTTTCCTTTTAACTGTCTTTTTACTTTTTATAATAAACCCAAATTAACGGATAAGGAATAAAAAGACTTGAAAATCACCCCCAAGTTATTATATTTAAAGCAAGTTACAAACATACAAAAATAATAATCAGGAGGTGATTTGAAGTGACTGATAAATGTACTAAAAGTAACCCAAGAAATCAAGTGAATATTCCATTCTTCAAGAT
>CAYYPT010000082.1:0-11724 GCA_964473625.1 uncultured bacterium
TTGATCTTTAGGGTCGCCCTATTGTATCTTAAGGAGGTATTCTTATTATTCAAAATTATTTCATCACTCACCTACTCGCAAAGCATAGCCGGGACCATCAGCATAGCTGACGGTTTATGCAGATTAATTAATACAATTTCAGTATGACTTCGCTGATTTTACCCTGGAAGTCGGCTTTCCTGTCATAATGGCCGATGGATGTGCCCCAATCGTGTCCTACGCCTACGTAGATAGAGGGATTCACAACTTCCTGCCGGCCGCGGCGCACCGGAAAGCCGTTCGATACTTTCTCCGTCGCCACAGTCTTACCGTTTACTTTCAATATCATCTCGCCGTTCCTTCCCAGGATGCCTTCGACAAAAACCTTTCCTTCGGGGAGTCTCTTGGGAGAGGTGACGCAAGTGTCCTTATTCCAGAGTCGAATTCCCATGGCCAGCCGGCCATCTTTTACATACAAGGCATAGCCATTTTGAGGGGGTCTGGATGGCCAAGTTGGGATCATTTCTTCACAGACAAAAAAGGCACCAACAAGAGGTTTATTTTCAACAGGAGCTATGACAGCGCTGATATGAATCGACTTTCCTCCTTGCGACGGCGGAAATGGCTCTTTACCTTGCCTCATAATGTCACCCTGCTTGAAGTGATATTCATTTTTAGTAACTAAGGGCTTGGGCTGTTCCACCTCGAATCTTGAGGCATTCTCCGAACGAAAATCGATTAGATGTTTCTTTAGCTCTTCTTTAATTTTTGCGTACTGAGAATTAAAGTAGAGATTCTTCAGCTCCTCCGGGTCTTTATCAATATTATAAAGTTCACCCTCTCCATTTGGGTAAACAAACATTTTCCAGTGGTCTGTAATGATGCCGATGTCGTGGGAGATCTCGACCATCACATGATCATGAATGCTGTTGGTCGTTTCCGTTAATATTGGCGATAGATCCTGTCCCTCCACTTCCTGAGGAATCGAAATTCCCGCTAAAGAAAGAATAGTGGGCATGAGGTCTACATGGCTTGCCAAGGCATTTGTCCGTCTTGGTTTAAACTTTTTTGGGCAGTGAACAATAAAAGGAACGCGAGCAGACCGTTCATAGATCAATCCTTTATGGAAATTGCCATGGTCCCCGAGGAGCGAGCCGTGATCAGCCGAATAGATGATGATCGTATCATCAAGCTCACCTTTCTTTTCCAGAGCATCCAGGATTTTTTCCACTTGCCGGTCGATAAAGGTCAGACCCCCGTAATGTCCTGCCCGAATTTTCTTGATGTAATTTTTTTCATGATCCGGGTACCGATCGATGTAATCAGCAACTTCCTTCGTGTATCCATACCGGCGATAAGTATTGGCTGTGGGTTTATTCTCCATTTCGCCGGGATAGGTTCTGGGCGCAGGGAGATCCATCTTCATATAAGGTTTGGAAAATTTCGCTGGCGGATCCCATGGGTTATGAGGACCATTAAACGAAACCCACAGAAACCACGGTTTTTTATCGTCAAGCTCTCCATTTTCAATGACTTTTTGGGCCTGTGTCCCGACGTAGTGGTCAATGTGGCATTCCGGAGGAAACGGCCAATCATAAACATGTGGAGAATCCGACTCATACTGCAGTTTCAGGTAATCCCAACGCGTCAAGCCAAATTTTTCTAAAAATTGTGCGTAATCATCCTTGTATTCTTTGTCACTTTCTATATTCCCCTTGCGGTCGGCGATGATTCTCCTGTGAAAGCCAGCCATTCTGTCCCACGGTTTAAAATGCATTTTGCCAATGCCCAGGGTGTAATATCCATGTTTGCCCAGTTCCTTCATCAGGATTGGGCTATCCTCAGGTATCCATTGTTCATAGTTGCCCCACATGCCATGTGTATGGGGATACTGGCCAGTGATCCATGTGCATCGGGCGGGCTGACACACGGGTGCTGAGCTGAAGTATCTGGTAAACACTACTCCGTTTTTGCATATCTGGTCCAGAGCTGGCATATCCAGAAACGGGGAGCCCAGTGATGGACCGTCTTCACCTGCCTGATAATCGGTACAGATAAAGAGGATGTTGGGCCTCTTCCTCACTTCTTTCCCTTTTTCAAACCTTCCCGCCCATAATCGGGAAAATAATCCCGAGGCCGTCGCGAAGACACCGATACCGAACTTTTTCAGAAAATCCCTTCGTGTGGTGCTAGTTTTCCCCTGATTCATTTCTTTGGCCCTGCTCTTCAGTGGGACTTTGTCGATCTCCATGGCTTACCTCATTCTCTCGAGTTTGTCTATCACATTATAGCCGTTGACGAGTTCACCGACCTATCCTATTTTCCCGGCGGAGCCGCACGCCAGCCATCATGAAGCATTTTCCCCAGTTTTTTGATCAAATCTTTATCCTCGGAGACTGATGCTACGTTCACATTCGCCTCGGGATCATTTTGATGGTCACAAAGTTCTATACCATATTTTCCATTTTTCCCCCACTCCGTGTATCTGTATCTTTTTGTTCTTATGGAGTAGCCAATAATATCCCCTCGTGGAGTCTCACTGAAAGCCGCCTTTTTCCAGGAACGATTAGGGTCTTTCAAGAGCGGCACAAAACTTGTCCCTTCCAACTGATCAATGAGAGGGAGAGAACACAACTCACACAGCGAAGGGTATATGTCCACAAACTCCACCAATGCCTCAGTTTTTAGCCCGACAGTAGTCAAACCCGGCACACTAACGATAAGGGGAGCATTAACGCATGTTTCGAAGTTGGTAGTTTTGCACCAGAGACCATGTTCACGAAGATTCCAGCCGTGATCACCCCAAAGCACAATAATCGTTTTATCACGGAGTCCCAACCGCTCCAGTTCATTAATCATGCGGCCTATCTGTGCGTCCACAAAGCTTACACAGGCATAATAGCCGTGAACTAACTCGCGTGCTGTTTCGTCAGATAACCTTCCTGTTTTTGGTATGCTATAGTACGCACAAAGTTCACTCCAGTTATGGAGGGCTAAATCAGGGGCACCTTTGGGCCTGAAAGGATTATCTGCCAAGTCAATTTCGCTACGTTGAGAAAAATCCCAGTATTTTTTAGGGCAGGCAAAGGCTAAATGAGGTTTGAAGAAACCTACAGCAAGGAAAAAACGTTTATCCTTGATCCGTCGCAAGGTTTCAATGGCAAGAAGTGCAAGCTGGCCATCAGGGTAAACATCATCGGGGACGTCCGCAGCTTCCACTGCAGGACCATACGTTGAGCCATAGAGCTGTTTTTTCCCAAACTCTTCCCACAAGCGCCTGCGAAGTTCTGCCCACTCCTTGGTAACGTATCCTGACCATCCTGATTTGGGTCTTCCTGTCTCTTCTTCGGGTCCTTCTGGCGTCTCATGCCATCTTGGTCCCCCTGGAGGCTTGCTCCATGCTTCTGGATCGTCTTTGTCCCTGTGGTGAAAAACTTTTCCCAGCGAGACTGTGTAGTAACCATTGTTTTTGAAGTAGTGGGGAAGCGTTGTTACATCAGGCATCACACTTCTCAGTGGAGTGCCAAGATCATGAACATTTGTTGTCTTGGGCCGGCAGCCACTGAGTAAACTTGCACGTGAAGGGGCACAGAGGACCTGTTGGCAATAGGCGTTTTGAAAAAGCGTGCCTTTTTCAGCCAACCTATCTATGTTGGGTGAAATCATTTTCCTGTGTCCATAATAGCCCAACTGCGGCCTAAGATCGTCTACAACTATAAAAAGAACATTGAATCTTTTTTCTTTTTCGGCATCGGAGGTTGCTCTGTTATGGATCCCGAACAAATTTTTCGGCAACATCCAAATCCCGCTCAACACCATCCAGCTCAGAACCAACATTTCACGCCAAATAAACGTATTTTTTCGACTATTCATATCACTCTTTTTATCTTTCACGCTATTAAGATATCTTTATTTGGTAGCGTCCCTCGTTTGTGTTGCTAATTGGTCATTTTTTTCTTTGAAAACAAAATCTTCTAAATTGAATCTGTCTGGCGAAAACAAAGCCGTCTCCGCTAAAGATTAATCCATTACGGATTAACCAGATACACTCCATTCGATAGATAAAAGAGAGTGAAATAATCAGCCTTTCACCCTCTCTTATCTACTTTAATAACAAAATGTTAAAAACATCCTGTGCTCAATATAACACTATTTGAGTAACAGCATTTTGTTTATCTGGCTTCCGTTTTCCGTTTCCAATTTGCAGAAATAGATACCACTTACCACTTGTTGACCAATCGCATTTGTACCATTCCATTCCACACTGTATTTTCCTGGGGCCTGGTTTTTATTGACCAACGTTTTTACCTTTTCACCAAGAATATTGAAAACAGTCACTTTTACATCGCTCGCTTTGTCAAGCGTATACTGAATTATGGTTGTTGAGTTAAACGGATTCGGGAAATTTTGGTTCAATTTAAATTCGACAGGCAAAGCGTGGACTGTTTCCACGGCAGTGGGTAATACATCAGGATCCCATCTTTCAGCGTACTCAGGATACCAGTTCAAATCACCAAGCGGTTTGCCATCAGTTCCCACCAACGCAGTATTGGCAATGCGAAGATCAAATTGTAATGGCCAGACCAATGCTGGATTGGGCTGCGGATCTGGTTCCCCCGGACAATAATAATAACGTGTTGGTTCAGTCCCTCCCCTACGCAAAACATTTGTCATGTAGCCGATAAAGAGGTCCATCGTCTTCTTACCACCATATCCACCGACGAATTGGGGATAACCATATTCCTCAGGAGTATAAGTATTCTCTTCTACTAGGTAAGGATAGTCTGTATCATTATCAAACATAGCCTGCACACGTTCATTCATAAACGTCTCGGGTCTAAGTGTATCAGGACAGGCAGCCCAATAGTCCTTTATTTCCTGTGTCCATCCAACAAAATTGTTCAAAATATCAAATTTACGATGGCTTTCCACCTCTGAGCGTGAAATACCTTCTTTAGCAGCATAAAGTGAATCAAGTCCATAACGTGATAATGAATCAAGATTAACGATGCCCTGAACTAACGAGGTATCAACATTCAACCTTTGCCGTTCTATACCCTCGCACATTACATTTAAGAAAATGTTATTAGTCATGCGGGCATTTGTCCACGAGGTGTTAAAAAAGGGATATATACAATTATTAATAATGGTATTGTGGTCAAATTCTTCATAGTCAGTCAGAGTTTTCCAATTGAAGAAAAACGGACCTGGTACGTTAATGAAGGTATTGTTCTTCATGATAACTTGGCCTGCAGGTAAACCGTTCAGGAGAACCCCAAATCCCCACCACATGGACCATTTTCCTGCCTGCCCTGAACAATTGTTCATACAAATATTGTTGGTAAAGGTTATATTTGTCCCCTTTGCATTACATTCGAAAGAGGATCTACCCCATTCGAAATAGCAACCGTCAATAAGATTAGTTGTATTTTCCGCTTCAACCACAATAAAATTCCCTACTTGTGCACCTTCCCCTATAACTTGAGCTTCAATGTCCGAGCCACAAAAATAAAGATTTTTCGCAATAACCGCGCCATTATTAACTATAAACGCGCCGGGAAATTCGTTGTTAAGATCGGTAGCACCCACAATATAAGGTGGTGCATTTTCTGCGTCCGGTTTTAAAGCAACGATATTGAGAGTTTGATCCGTTGAAATTGTATGGGATACTTTGTAGATTGCATTGCGCGCCAATCTAAATACTTTGACCGGAGGATTAAGGCTGAATCCATAATCAATCCACTTATTTAATGCATCAAACGTAGTATCATTATAAGTTGGAAATACAAGCAGAGTATCGCCCTGTATAATAACAGGTTCAGATGGCGGATTGATTTGAGCAAACAGAGATACGCTCATTGTTACAACAAGTAGCGTCAAAACGATAGTTAGCTTCGTTTTCATGACAAACCCCTTTCTCTAAATTATTAGCTGTTTATTTTTTTAATTTAAATGTTATAATTAATCCGATCGATCTATGGTCCTCGTATCATTTTTACCTCCTAATAATTTTTTTAAAGTTCGTATCTTAACCCAAGAGCAATACCAATACCACCATATCTCTCAACAGTCGGCCATCCGGAACCCTTATTGATTACAACATATTTGGACCGCCCAATATTTGTGATATTACAAAAGGCATTTAAATTTAATCCAAATAGCGGAAACTTCTGTCGAATTGCAACATCATAACTAAACCGCTCTTGGGTAAACTCGCGATAGTTTTCATTGTATTCAGCCCTACTAAACAGATCATTCGTATATTTCATAGAACCTCTGATGGAAAAACCCTTATAATCGTAACCAATAATTAAATTTAATAAATCGTTTGGTTGATCTATCATCCGGGCTGTGTAAAAAGTATCTGTATACACTGTCTCCATAATTGGTTTAATTTGAACCTGACCAAACACTACTGTCGTGTCGTAACCAGTGATTACTTGAGACTTGTGAATCATCGGATATTTTGCCTCAGAGTGTTCTTTTGTATAATTTACGTTCAGCACCAATCCTTTTAACAATCCGGGTAAAAACCAGAAATTGGACTGCCATGACACTTCGAATCCATTCAGAAATGCATCTCTATAATTATTCATTCTCCAATCAATAGTCTTGCCAATCACTATTTCTCCGGGCAGGCCATCAAACATCTCTGTTATTTCATCCGGTCTGCCCAATTGATTTAGTGGGATTATACCGTGATTAAATACTAGATCTTTAATCGTTTTTTTAAAGCCCCCAATTGTAAAGAGACCCAGTTTATTGCCATAAAAGGAAAAATAGAGATCAATATTCTTTGAAAGCGCCGGTTTTAAGAAAGGGTTATTATAGGATACACTTTTTAAGTCAATGCGCCATTTGGGTATTATGTCTCCAAATCTCGGCCGAGACAGGGTATGTGTATAACTGGCTTTAACATTAAACCAGTGGTATGGTTTATAGATACAATGGATCATTGGCAGAAAAAATTCATTTTTTCGTTTCCGTGTCGCATCCATATCTTTTATTTCTACCCAGGGGTCCTCTACGCTTTCGTAACCAAGGTACGGTATGCGCCATGCAGTATATTCGGTGTGATTTCGTTCGTACCTTAAACCGGGAATCAATGTTAGTTTTCCAAAAAGTTCAATTTGAGGCATAATATAAGTACCCCAATAATCTTCTGTACCATAATAATCTGAACCATAACTCTGTGAATACACATAAAAATAATAACCATTTGAATAGGCAAGATCATATAAATAACGAACCTTGTCTGGATCCGGCATATTATTGAGTTTGTAACCACCTATGAGAAAATTATCATTGCTATAATCTTTATCTGTTATGTAAATACCAGCAAATATAGGAGAATTTAAATACTGCTCGCGCGGTTTTAAATCCTCGATATTGTCCGGCAACCATTCTATACCAGACCCTACTAATATATCCATTAAACCCGCCCAGGCCCTGTCCCAACTCCAGTGTATGGTGTAGAAAGTCTTGTCAAACTTTTTTGACTGATGTTTATATTTACCCCCCATTTTTAAATCAATTGCTAACCAATCTGTGATACTAAATTTTTTCTGGATATTAAATTGTGTCGAATATTGTCTGCTTTCATTATATTTGAATTCTTTATTAATATTTCGCGCCACGCACCCATTGAGATTATATCCCCTACTACTTGCATGTTTAGGTACTTCAACCGGAGGAAAATCCCAAAAAGCTAAATCTTCCATTGCACCCCTATCTTCAATAGAGATACCAACTCCATCCGGGTAATCATTTTTGGAATACGCATGAGCAACGCTAGCATCCAATTTATAACCACTAATATAATGTTCAATTTTTAATGCATTATTCAAGACTGTTATGTTATTGCGCTCAAAATTAATAGAATGTATATTATCAATACTACCCGACTTTTGATATATTGCTTGGCGTGTAGTATTTCTAGAATCTTTTGTGCTGAAAAAATTGCTAAATTTAACTTTAGTTGTACTGGTTGAATAATCTACCACCAGCGAAGCGCCAACGCGGTCTTTCATAAAGGTGTCTATATCATTCAGACTCATACTTTCAACAACCATCTTTTTTCTCCCTCCAACGATTTCCTCACTATAATTTGCGTCCATTCTATCAGTACCACTATAGCCCCGTTCAAATGACAGCTGTGCGAACACGCCAATTAAATTATGATAAAACCGTTTACCTGCATTCAAAATAACTTTAGGATTCATATAGGATTCGCTCAGTGTATTGTATCCATTCTGTGTCAATATATTTAAAATTGGCTTTTCCGGTGCTTCTTTCATGATCAAATTAACAGTGCCACCAAGCACGTCTGCTTCCTGATCGGCCATGGCTGACTTAGTTAATTCAATGCCACCAAGCATATACTGTGAAATCATACCCAGACCGCTGCTACGCTCTTCATCACTGGTGGAAGCCATGTCGACCCCATCAATCTGGATCTGGTTATAGTGGGGTGATAAACCGCGGATGACCAATTCATCTTCATGCAATGAAACTCCAGGCAAACGACCGACAGCTTCAGCAGCGCTGGCTTCGGGTATCTCCTGTATTCGCTCCGCAGAAATAACATTTTTAACACTTTTTGATGCAATTTCCTGATTAATAGCTGCGGTCTGCCCTTCTGCCTGTGCGGTTATCACAACGGGTTCTCCACGAACGACTTCGTGTTCCAGTTCGAATTTGACTTCGACTATTTTATTTGCATTTGATAGAGTAATGTTCATTGTCTTTTTTTTATAACCAATATAACTGACTACCAATTGATAAGTACCAAATGGAATTCGTGGAATGATAAATTTTCCTCTTATATCTGTTGCTGCACCAAGTGAAGTGCCAACTATTATCACATTAGCACCGGGTAGAGGCGATCCGGTCTGACTTTCAGTGACGGAACCGAAAATCCGGCCGGTCTGAGCCATTGCATTACTACTTAACAGTAATAAAAAAAAGAGCAAAATAAACAGACATTTCCATTTTTGACTTAAGGCTTGATATCTCATGACCAACTCCTTCTTTGTAATATTGTAATATTATTTCTCCTATTTTCCTATTTAATATAATGGTTTTTGTTTAATGTATTCCCGAAAATAAAAATCTAAAAAATATATAAAATCATTTACCCACTCCTCTTACTTCCCCTGCTATCTTACCCTGTTACCCCTCTCATTGCCCTCGAAACAACAAAAAACAAGAAAACCAATAAAAAAATACTCCTCTTCATTTTGTCGCCTCCAAGATTTGATTGACAATGGATACTAAAAGTTTCCCTAAGTTAATATTAGCAATTTAAACGATCACCTCCTTTTCATTATTTTATTGGTTATTAGTTATTTTATTGGTTCTTATCATTTCCTCAACATTTGTAGTTATCAGAGATTAGTCGATTAGAGCGCAAGGGGGGGCAATTGACAGTCCAATTTGAGATGTTGCAGAGAATAGCCCGTTTAGAAAAAACAAAGCAGCCCACATGAGTGGTCGATTTATTAAAATGAATACCAGCTTCAAATATGGAGCCAAGCTTGACATCAAGAAGGTTCATAGGGTTATGAAAGTTAAATGTCTCTGACTTAATCACTTTTGACCCTTCGAAGAATATGAAATATCCCATCCTGCTTAAGCAATGTTGCAGGGATGCGAGTGCTCTAATGTTACTTTATTTTTCTTAAAGGCTCTTAAGTATATCACATTTAACGGTTGAAATTAAAACACTTTTAAATGTTAACGTACACACTATAGAATTAAAAAAAACTCTTCCCCACCAGAGATGTCTGTTAACGTACACATAAAAACATACAAATAAAACCTTTCTCTGAGAATCTTAGTTATTAATTATCGGAAAGCAATCGTAATATAATATATCTCATTCTTTTTGTCAAGTAAAAAATAGTTTTTCTCCTTGACTTCAAAAATTTATTTTTGTATTTTTGTGTGTAGGTTAACATATTAGAAAAACTGTTATAACAAAAAGTTACAGTAATTAATGTGTTCGTTAACGTAACCCAATGGAGTAAAGTAATAATGACAACGATAAAGAAAATTGCTGAAAGGGCCGGTGTCTCTATAGGTACTGTCGACCGTGTGATCCATAACAGGGGACATGTATCAAAAGAAACAGAAAAGAAAGTAAAAAAAGCAATCGAGGAATTAAATTATACACCAAATTTCTTTGCACAACATCTTAAGCTTTCAAAAATATTCAAATTCGGTGTCCTTATGCCAAAATTTTTTCAGGACAGTGGGTACTGGAAAATACCTGCAAGAGGCATTGACAAAGCACAAGAAGAACTTTACAGCCTTCAGGTAAGAGTAAAATATTTTCACTACGATAGATATTCTCATATATCTTTTTCAAATGTATGTCAGCAAGTGCTTGAAGCAGATCTTGATGGTTTACTCATTGCGCCTGTACTATCCAGTGTAGCCGAAGAATTCATTAGTAAAATTCCTTCAAACCTGCCTTATGTTTTTTTTGATTCCATTATCCCAAATACAAATTATCTAACATGTATTGTGCAGGATTCTTTCTTAAGCGGTGTTTTATCAGCAAAATTGATGCAAATGCTCGTTAGAGAAGGAACGATTGCAATTATAAAAATTTACCCGGAAGATTATCATATTTGCGAACGTGTAAAAGGTTTTAATCATTTCTATGATGGGAATTTAAATATTAAAACAGTAACTTATGATGCCAATATCAAAGCAGATCAGACAGATTTTCACCAACTCACAAATAGAATAATTTATGAGAACAAAGACTTAAGGGGAATCTTTGTCACAAATGCCCTCACTTATCGAGTTGCGGAGCATCTAAAATCCAATTCACTAGATAAAAAAATCCACATTATCGGCTACGACTTAATAGAAAAAAATGTAATTTATCTTAAAGAAGGATTCATTGATTTTCTAATTAACCAGCAACCTGCAAGACAGGGATACCAGGGTATTTATTCTCTTTATAGACACGTCGTTCTGAAAGAACGTATAAATAAAAAAATAATGATGCCGTTGGATATTATCACAAAAGAAAATATTGAGTGTTATCTCGGATAAACAGAAAATATTTCTCCCTCTGCTTAACATCGAGTAGGGAACATTGCTTACCCGTTAATTTGGGCTTAACTAATATTCTTGCTTGCCTTCTACCATAACTCATCTTTGACAGTTACAAAAAAACGCTTCTTTAAAAACAATAAGTTATGCCCATAAGAATTAAACGTGACACTACATTTTGTCTATTCATACAGATTGCATAACAGGTGGAATACGCAATCCAAGTGCTTGAAAAGCAGATGAGACATTTCCTCTACATTCTGTCCGAAGTTGGTATGTTTTCCCTGTAAAATTTACCTTGATTGCACGAAAAGCTCTGAGATCACGGATAAAATCATTCCAGACCAACTTAATGCCCTTTTTCTCAAGTTTTCTTTCGATGGCTGTCATTAAAACAAGTGATAGAAAACTGGCAAATACGTGACCCTTTACCCGTGATTCTTTCCAGTGATAGACTGGTCTTACCTCAAGAGCGCTTTTGAGATTCCGGAAACCACATTCAACTTGCCAGAGCCCTTTGTAGGATAAGGCCACATCTTTTGTAGACAATTCAGTATAAGAAAACGAGCATAACCACGATTCCCTACAAGCTGTTTCGGCCCCTTTTGGAGCTTCTCTTTGAGCTGTTATGTAAAAAGTCAAGCGTTTTTTTGCAATATTTCAAATTCAAAGCATACG
>CAYYPT010000083.1:0-11565 GCA_964473625.1 uncultured bacterium
GGTATTATTTATGTAGAAGCATCAATATCCAGCATGCGGGTTCCCTGAAGGTACTCTTTTGTCACTGGATGAGTAACCCTTGCTAATTTCTGAGTAATATCCCGGATGCGGAGAGCGTTCTTTACGATAACCCTCAGCCGTTTTCTAATATCTTCATCCACAATTCTTTCATCCTGAAGGAGGAATTGCGCATTACCAAGAATGGGAACAAGAGGATTGTTTATAGCATGATTTACTGCAACAGACGTTGCTACCACCGCTGCTAAACGGTCAGATTCGTTTGTATCATATTCTTTGAATTCTTCCCCACTAACTTCTTTACTAATACCCAATGCCCCCATAACCCTACCATCGCTATTCTTCATTGTGGAGATAGAAAGATTAATAGGAATTTCTCTTCCATCTTTTGCAATGACAATGGTTTTGTAATTTTGAAGTTTATTTCTCTTCCGTAAAAATGCGGCAATTCTGAGAAGTTCTGTTCCACCCTTCTTAAAAAAACGGCTGACCCGTTCTCCTACTAACTCTTCAAAACTGTATCCTAAAAGTTCTTCACTTGCCCTGTTGCAATAAGTAATAACACCTGTATTGTCTGTGGTAACAATAGAATCCACAGAACTCTCTACTACTCTTTCAAGAAAATCTTTTGCTTCTCGTATTGTTTCCCAGAATTGGATCTCCTCCATTTTTAACTGATGGGAAACAATTACATCTTCCAAAAATTCCACAAGCTTTTTTGGCTGGAAAGGTTTACCGATACAAGCACTGAAACCGAGATTGTACAATCGGGATCTATTAGTTTTTCCATTATTGGTAAGCGCAATAAAAGGAACATCTTTTATCAATTGAAAACGTTCTTCAGTGAGAAAACGGGTATAAACTTCCTCTCCTGACATATCTGGGAGTGCATAGTTAACAATAACCGCATCGGGTTTTTCACAGCTAATTTTCTCCAGCCCTTCTTTACCATTTCTACAAAAAATCCAATGATATTCCCCCCTGTCAAATGCATTTTTTATTCTATCCCTGTATTTTTTTTCACTATCAATATAAACAATTTTTTTGCCTATGCTCATTTATTCTAACCCAATTTTTCAGCA
This sequence comes from uncultured bacterium, assembly GCA_964473625.1. Lineage (GTDB taxonomy): Bacteria > Zhuqueibacterota > QNDG01 > QNDG01 > DSAB01 > CAYYPT01. Next base: position 1,101 of record CAYYPT010000083.1, read on the forward strand.
ACTAAACGTTTTAATGTCATAAGATCCCATGGCTTGGAAAGATATAAAGTTCCATCAATCTTATCTTCCGCTACACCACCGAATTGAATATCCAGATATCCCGAAGTGAGAACTCTTACTGCATCAGGATTTTTCTCTCGAATCTTTCCTAACAGCTCTGAGCCCGAAGCGTCAGGAAGCTTCAAATCCGAAAGAACAAAATCAACTCTTTCCTGTTCTACAATACGTAAAGCTTCCTCTGCTTTTGTAGCCGTATAAAGACTGTATCCTTCATCTTCAAAAAGATCTACAAGAATATCAAGAATTTCTTCTTCATCATCTACAAAAAGAAGCGTCTTAGCTTTGTTCATACGCCCTCCCTTAGAGCGGTTATACCAAAAGCACATACTGCTTTAAACAGAATCCATTTTGAATTTAAGGCAACATTTATGCCATAGCAGGGATAAAAACTTTAAATCAAGAAAAATAATAACTTAGGATGGCTAATTTAACAAAGAAGAATAATAAACTTCAGGGGGGAGAGGCAAGCTTTGCCTCTTCTGGGAGAAATTTGCCCATCAGAAAGTTACTTTAAACAGATAACCCTTCTTTTCTATACTCATTCAATTTGTTGCGGAGTGTGCGGACACTTATTCCTAATATTTCAGCGGTTTTTGTTCGATTATTGTTATGTTCTTTCAGTGTCCTTAATATAAGAAACCGTTCAGCTTCTTGAAGTGTCATATTTGCTGATTGAATATTAAACTTATTCTCAGTAGCAAATCCCTCATGGAAGAAAAAATGTTTAACATCTAAAATTTCCGTTTTAGGATTACACATAACTACTGCGCGCTCCACACAATTCTCAATTTCTCGCACATTCCCAGGCCAATCCCTTTGTGTTAACAATTCCATTGCTTCTTCTGAAACTCCCTTAATAGATTTGTTATTCTCAGCAGCGTATTTCTTTACAAAATGCTGAACCAAAAGAGGTATGTCTTCCCGTCTTTCAGAAATTGGGGGTAAATGAATTGGAACCACATTGAGTCTGTAATAGAGATCCTCTCTAAAACGTTTTTCTTCTACCTCTTTTTGTAAATCTTTGTTAGTAGTCGCAATAATACGTACATCAACAGGGATTAATCTCCCTCCTCCTACTCTTTCTATTTCTCTCTCTTGAAGAACGCGAAGAAGTTTGGCTTGAAGTCCCAGATTGATTTCACTTACCTCATCAAGTAAAAGGGTACCTCCATTGGCCATTTCGAAACGCCCTTTAGAAGTACGATAAGCACCGGTAAACGCTCCTTTCTCGTGGCCAAAAAGCTCACTCTCAACCAAACCTTCAGGAAGAGCAGCACAATTGGTCGTGATAAATGGTCCCAATTTCCTGTCGCTGTTGTAATGTATTGCCCTGGCAACAAGTTCTTTTCCTGTTCCACTGGCACCCTGAATTAACACAGTAGCTTTGCTCTTAGCTACCATCCGAATAGCTTCAAAAACACGCTGCATTGGCTCGCTTTTTCCTACAATATTTTCAAAGCCAAATTTTTTATCTAGTTCTGAACGAAGATACTCATTTTCATCAACCAGAGTTTTGTACTCAAAAAATTTATCAACCACTAATTCTATCTCATCCAAATCAAAAGGCTTGGGAATATAATCAAATGCGCCTTTTTTCATTGCTTTTACAGCGTTTTTTATAGAACCATACGCTGTAATTATAATAGTACCCAATTCAGGATTTTTTCCCTTTACTCTGGAAAGAATTTCCATTCCGCTAATATCGGGGAGTCGAAGATCTGTTACCAGAAGGTCGTATCTTTCCTCCTTAATCTTTTTTAAGGCCTCTCTTCCATTAACTGCAGTTTCTACTTCGTATCCCTTATTGCGAAAAGTCTCTTCAAGAAGGTCGCGAATCATTTCTTCATCATCTACTACAAGAAGTCGTTTTGTATCTGTATTCATTCCTCAATACCCTTTCGGCAGTTGAATTGTTAAAACTTTTTGATTGCTTGCAAGAGATGAAACAAACGCTTTCCCGCGGTGAATCTGTACTATTTTATAGACAATTGCCAACGATAATCGTGCCTCAACAGGTTCACATTCATTCATAAGATCAAAAATGTCCTGAAACCCATTTTTATCAAATACATGGTCTATAAATATAAATTCGATTTTTACCTTATTTTTCAAGCGAGAATTTATCTTAATCGATTCAATTCGTCCACCCATTACATCAATAAATTGAATTACATGGAAAACCATTTTCCTGATCATTTGGGAATCAGCTATTAATTTGCTTTGATTGTCTAAAGAATCAAAATGAAAGGGAAATCCAGGTGCTCGTCCATCTTCTTCGCCTAATGTATTTTCCCACGCTTTTTTTATTAAAGATGAAAGCCGAATTTCTTCGAAAGAAGGTTCAACTGTCCGCGCTAAAGTCATGAGATCAACAACAATATTATTAACCTTTTCCACACCATCCTGAATACGCTGCACTAATCGTCTTCGCGGATCATCTGTCTTGATATCTCTCTCAAGAAGTGCTGCGAATCCTCCTATTGCCCCCAAACCATTTTTAATTTTATGAACTACATCAGAGAGAAGCTTTTCATCAACCTTCGTATTTTGTCCCAATAAAGATGGTGTAGACTTCCTTCTGCTCAAAATAGGGTATTCCACTCTCTTTGCCATCCTTAATGATAAAGGTTAGTTTTTTACTAATTTTCTTGCCGAAATCATGCCACAAATTTCAGAAATCGCTTCATTTTAAATCTTTCTTCTAAAATTTAATATTGGTTTTTTCTAATCTAATTCTACCAGGCAATCTTTATTATCTTAATTACTAATAATACATAGACTTAAGCCATGCTGTCTATTATCATTATTTAATAGCATTAAGTAAAATTAAACAACATTTTCACCAACAAAAAAAAGCCCATGAGAATAACTCATGAGCTGGGCTGAAGAACGGTTTCATTTTGAAAATGATTAGGCATTCAAAACTGAACGCACCTTTCGTAGTAAAGGACGTACCTGAAATGGTTTCTCTACAAAACCAGCTATTTTCCCCTGAAATTCACTCTTAATTAATTCTTTCTCTCCAACACCAGAAGTAGCAATGATTTTAGCCTTAGGATTTAATTTCTTTAACCAAGCAAATACTTTGTTGATTTCCATACCTGGCATGAGAAGATCTAATATAATTAAATCGATTCGCTTTAAATATTTTTTATAAATAGCAATAGCCTCAGTACCATTTTCTGCACTGATAACCTTATAGCCATAGCGTGTCAACATTTTGCGGGCTGTCTCTCGGAGAACTTTTTCATCATCCACCAAGAGGATTGTTTCCTTACCCAACGGAGGTTTTTCTTTGGGCAAAGAAATAGGCTTCACAACTCGTTTCTCAACTGCGGGGAAATGGATCTTAAAAACTGTCCCCTTTGCCCTTTCGCTGAATACAGAAATGAACCCTCCATGCTTCTCTACAATCTCACGCACTATCGAAAGCCCTATACCTTTTCCTCCTGTTTGTGTTTTAGTTGTAAAATAGGGTTCGAATATTCGTTCTTTTACCTGCGCATCCATACCTAGACCGGTATCACTGATAGCAACCTGAACGTACCGCCCGGGTTTTCCTCCGAAGCGCAGCCATGCATTATTTTCACCCAGAAAAACATCTCGTGTCTGGAAAAATAACTTACCCCCGTTAGGCATAGCATCTCTTGCATTCAAAGCTACCTGAAGAATAGCCTGCTGAATTTGACTGGCATCTGCTTTTATGTAGGATAGCTGCGGATTCAGTTCCGCTCTAATTGTAATATTTTTATCTAGAGTTCTTGACAAAATAGCTGCAATTTCTTTTATTAACTGATTCACATCAAGCGCCTCAACAATATAAGAGGTACCCTGAGCGTAAGCTAAAAGTCTGGAAGTAAGTTCTGTAGCTTTTTCAGAAGTTCGAAGTATTTGTTGAATATCATCATAATAGGGACTATCTTTGGAAATCTCCTCGCTCAGAAGGGAAGTGTAGCCCAAAATACAGGCAAGAAGATTATTGAAATCATGAACAATACCCCCTGCTAACAATCCTAGAGACTCCATTTTCCGAGCCTGCAATAACTGCTTCTGAAGCTGCTGATGATTATCTCTATTTACCCAATACCATACACCGAAGTCTTTTCCATTAGTAAATAATGGAACATACGAACATTCTATTCTACGACGATTTCCCCCCTTTGCTAATACAAAAGCTTCACATTGGTTCTCATATTGTTTTTGAGAAACGTCCACTTTTGATAAAGCCAGAATTCGCTCTTTATAGTCTGGATCAATAAAATCTAAAAAAGGCTTTCCCTCAATTTCTCGCTGGGAGAATCCAAGAAAATTCTCAACCCAGCGGTTGACAGACTTGATTGTCCCATTTTCTACAAATAAAATTCCTGCAACAGATATATTTAATATTGAAGTGATCTTATTCTCAATGGGGAAAGATACTGAAGGAGGTTTTGTACCTATTTTTTCAAAAATAGGCACAATAGTTTCAAGAAATTCCACATCTTCCTTATCCCACTTTCGCCCCTCCTGATTAACCATTATAAAATATCCGGCTATTTTTCTATCAATTGGGATTGGTACTACCACAAGCGATTCAAACTCCGCCAGCGAAAGGAGGTAGTCTTTCTCTTTCTGAGGCTGCACCTCGAGGATTAGATCGGGTAGTGTGCCAGTCCATAAACTTCCTGCAGGAGTAAAATTACAAGCTTTGCTCCCACGGCACACATCTAATAAATGTTTCCATTTATTGGGAAGCCATTTTCTAAAGCTTTCGCCATCTACAACAGAATCATTCTCCGTCTCCCGCCACTGCCCAACTAAAAAATGTTTGCCATTCCTAGCACTAAGAGTTATCCCTAATCCATCACTATACATTACTTTTTGAATTTCTGAAAGAATCTTTTTTAATAACTTTTCTGAAAATGCCTCTTCCCGCATAAATTTTAATATATGAAGAGAAAGATCTCTTTGTTTTTTAGCCTTGACAATCCTGGAAATATCCTGAATATAAAAGCGACCAACCTTTGGATTACCTTCATCATCATCCTCAGTTAAAGCATTAACTAAAACAGAAAAGTCTCTACCTCCTTTGGCGGTCATGCAAATTTCCCGATCCTTTACATATCCCCGAAGAAAACATTCTGTGATTATTTTTTCTGCCTCGAACCTATTCTTTTCGCAAAAAAGAGATAGGAATTTTTTTCCTCTTAATTCATTTTTTTCATACCCCAATCTTTCCTGGGCAGTCATATTAGCAGAGATGATATTCCCTTCAAAATCAGTAAGAAAATAGAGTACACCTACTTTTGAGTAAAGCCTTTCATAAACTTTCTCAGGAACAAAGGGTTTATAAGTATCTGTATTTCTTTTAACTACAGTCATTTAATCCTTGATGTATTTTGAGATACTACATTTTAGTATGTTGTCCTTTTTCCATTCAAACAGAGGAATATATGTTTTTTAACTTTTTAATTCTCTCACTATCTAAAAATCTATGCAAATGCCGTTCCACATCATTTTTTAGAAGCGTTCAATATATCTCGCACTTTCTGTATCAAAATTTCTGTCTGAAAAGGTTTCTGGATAAAAAACTCTTTGCCAAGAGGAACAGGTCCCAGCATTTCATAAGGTCCGTAACCGCTAGTAAAAACTACCTTTACCTCAGGATCAATTTCAAGAAGTTTTCTATAAGTCTCTTCTCCTCCCATTTCAGGCATAATTAAGTCAAGAAGCACAAGGCCTATATTTTCTTTATTCTTTTTATAAATATCCACTGCTTCCCTACCATTTCTTGCTGTCAATACATTAAATCCCCCCTTTTCCAGCATACGCCGCGCTACTTCTCTAATTACTTTTTCATCATCCACAAGGAGTATTCTATTACTTTTTTCATACGACGAAGTTCCCTGCTGCGTTTCTTTAGACTTACCTTCTATAGATCTTGGGAAAAAGACTGTCACCTTTGTGCCTTTTCCTAACTCACTGTCTACTGATATAGACCCACCGTGATTCTTGATAACACCATATACCATTGCCAGACCTAACCCAGCCCCTTCGCCTGTTTGTTTTGTTGTAAAGAAAGGTTCAAATATACGTAATTTTGTATTTTTGTCCATTCCTATTCCAGTATCCGAGATTGTAATCTTTACATAATCTCCGGGAACAACTCCAAGCTGAGTTTGAGAAACAGAAGCATTCAAAACCACATTAGATGTAGTAATAGTCAATTTACCACCCTCAGGCATAGCCTCTACTCCATTCAAACATATATTAAGCAAGGCCTGATAAATTTGCTGAAAATCTCCTTTTAGCGGCCAGATATTCGGTTCGAGAGAAGTTTCAATGGTTATCAAGCCATCTACCATCCGCAATAATATAGCCACTATATCTTCTATTACTTTATTCACATAAATAGAAGTAACCTGATATTTACCACCTCTAGCAAACCCCAGAAGTCGATTTGTTAAATCAGCAGCTCGTTTAGCAGTCTCTGCAATAGAACGAATATCGTTATAATATGGATGATCCTTAGGCATGTCACTAAGCAACAAAGAAGCATATCCTAGAATTCCACCCAATAGATTGTTAAAATCGTGTGCAATACCTCCAGCCAGTGTTCCAATGGATTCCATCTTTTGTGTTTCTAATAATTCCATTTCCAAACGTTTTTTCTGAGTAATATCAATTATATTCCCTAAAATAGCAGCTTCTCCATCTAAAATGACCCGGCGCAAACGTACTTCGCACCAACATCGCCCTCCTTCCTTCTTTAGAAACTGTGCTTCATAGTGGTCAAGAACACTTTCACCTCTTTCTCTCCTGAGTTCGCGATTTCTAACTACACTTCTCTGTTCAGGTACAATTAAATCAAAAAAATCTTTTTCTATAAGCTCGTTTTTAGAATAGCCAGTTACTTTCTCAAACATATCATTTACAAACTGAATGATTCCATTCCGGATTATAAACACTCCAACCAGAGATGATTCAACCAACATTCTATATTTTATTTTGGACTCACGAAGGCTTTCCTCTAATGCTTTCCGCAAAGAAACATCTCTAATGAAAGTCTGGATAACTTCTTTTCCCCGAAACCAGACCTTGTGACTACTAAGTTCAGCATGAAAAGTGGATCCATCTCTCTTTCTCATAATTGTTTCCAGCGGAACTACTTCAGCTTTTTTTAATATCTTATCAAAAAATATTTTTTGCTCTGGTAGAACATCAGAAATAGTCAACTGATTCCAATTCATACTCAGCATCTTTTCCTTTTCGTATCCTAACAATCTACACGCTACTCTGTTAGCTTCTAATAATTTCCCTGAATAGTCGTGGACCAGAATACCATCATTAGCTCCTTCGAACAATGCATGATATTGAGATTCCTTTTCTAATAATCGTCTGGTTTCATCCTCAATGCGTTTTTCAACATTAGCAATCCAATCTTGAAGTTCTTTGCTTTTCTTTTTCAACTCAGCATACAAGTAGCAATTTTGAAGGGAAAGAGAGAGTACAGAAGAAACAAAAACAATAAAATCCACTACTCTTATGGATTCGCCACCGTTTGAGTAGTTAATTACTATAAGAAGGTAAATTGAGTCTTTCTCAATAGTTATAGGAGAAATAAGAACAGTATCGCATTTGGATTGTTTAAGATATTCCCGAAGAAATCCATCTTCCCAGAGATCTTCCCATAAAAGAAGCTTCTTCTCAGCAAAAACCTTCTTTACCAAAAATAATTGAAGTTTAGAATTAATAAGCGGTTTTGCTCCTTGTGGAGAACCAGCGACAAGATGAAGACTATTGTCATCATTCTGTTTCCAACGAATAAGAAGAATCTGGTCAGATAAAGTTCGTTTTTGAATTTCTACTAAAAGTTTCTGGATCCGTTTCCAGGGATCTATAGTCTGAGAAAAGAAGTCTTTTCCTTGAGCCCAATCAATAAAAGAAACATATTTTTGAGGAAAAGACAAAACCTCTTTCTTTTTTTTCCAAAATTTAGCCAATATTAATCCTTAAAAAAATCTCTTTCCCAAATGGAAAAAGTAAAAACCTAAAAGCCAAAGAAGAGAGTCTTTGATGTAATTAATCGTAAGTCAAAGTAAAATCAATAAATTAAATCCACAACACAGAAGTGGTATTCCAAACAAAAAATGAACCCTTTCAAAAATATCATGAATATTTGACAATTTAATACAAAACAAGCGCTAGCAAATTAACCCCTCTTTTATCTATCCTCGATAGATTAAATCCAGCTCTTCACGACTACAAACGTATATATCACCAATAAATGATACTTTTTTATTGCAAGAAAGTCAAGGCAAAAAGTATTAAATATTTGTAACAAAAAATGTTTTTACCCCGCACCCATAATCAATATCCTTTAAAATCTTAAATCCAGAATTCCTCATTTATTTTTATTCACTTTTTGAAACCATTTTTTTAACTGATCCCTGTGGTAAAATAAAAACAAGAATTACATAAACAATAATCCAGAGAAAAAGATCGGTTATAAAAGCAAAAACAGCAAATCCAATTCTTATTAATGTTGGATCAATATTAAAATAATGAGCAATTCCACCGCATACCCCACCCAACACCTTATCATCTGATGTCCTATAAAGTTTTTTCAGAGGAGCGGCTTTTTCTTGTTTGCTTTGTTCAGCTTTGCTTTCTTTCCCCTTTTCCTTTCTTAATATATAAATAATATAAGCCACCCCCAGTGATATCAATCCCAAAGCCCAAAAATTTTCCCACGAAATATTCCACCATCGCCAAAATGGAAACCAGCCAGGAGAATCCCAATACCGATAGAGAAAAAAGAAACCAAAAACAATGAGAATTACTCCCCAGAAGAGATAAACACTTTTTCTTTTTTCATCCCCTCCAAGATCTTTGTGAGCAGGATTCTCTGGGACAAAAATCATCGCCAGAAAATAGGCAATAACTCCCAATCCATTTACAAATATACTCAAAAACCAGAGGACCCGAACCAGCAGAGAATCTATCCCCAGGTATTCTGCTAATCCTCCACATACACCATCAAATATCCTGTCTTTTCTGGACTTATAGAATCGCCTAGATTCCCCTTCTTTTAAATATCTTTTTTCATCCATAAAGCACCCCTCAAGTTTGGTTATCCTTACTTAGCAAAATTTTTATAGACTTAAGCTCCCTTTATCAAATACCCTGATCTAATAACTTTGTTTCATTTTCTCTGAATTTCACCTGTCATTGGTACAAAACGAACGGGTATTAACCATTTTTTATCTATCTTACTCCCCTGTTTCACAAGAAAAACAAGCTCCTGGGACCAGGTGCCAACAGGAACAATCATCCTCCCTCCATCTTTAAGTTGGGCTATCAAAGGTTCTGGGATTTCAGGAGGAGCAGCAGTTACAATAATAGCATCAAAAGGAGCTTCTTCTGGCCAACCAAGGTAACCATCACCGCAGCGACAATGGACATTTTTATAGCCTTCTTTCTTTAAAATCTCTTCTGCTTTTTTCGCCAGAGGTTCAACAATCTCGATGGTATAGACTTCTTTTGCAATCTCTGCCAGAATAGCTGCCTGGTATCCTGAACCTGTTCCGATTTCTAAAACCTTTTCGCCACCTTTTAAGCCAAGAGCCTCAGTCATGTAGGCAACAATGTAAGGTTGCGAAATTGTTTGCTCGTAACCAATAGGTAGGGGTTCATCCTCATATGCAAAATCACGATAACGCTCCGGCACAAAATGATGTCTTGCTACTTTGATCATTGCCTTTAGCACAAGAGGGTTATCAATTCCTCGTGCCTTGATTTGTTCTTCTACCATTTTTCTTCTTTTTTCACTATACAAATCGTTTGCATCCTGATTCATCTTAGTATCCTTCCTTGATAATTCACGGCAAAAAACAACACTTAATAGAAATGTTATGATAAGCAAAATGTATCTTCTATTCATATTCATTACCCCTGATCCATATTTTTGAATCCATGGTGATAAATTCTTCTTTTCAGTTGGTTTGCCAGAATATGAGCCTGCCTGAGTGGTTCAGGGAATCTGTATTCAACACAGCATTTCAGGACAACCCCCAGAGATTTTTCAAAACCAATCTTGTGTCCTGGAGAAACAAAAATTGGCTTTACATTATCTCTTGTCCGCAAAACCCATCCAACTTCCTTCTTTCCAAATTTTATAATGGAACAGGAACCTTTGGTTTTATCTGGTGGACTAAATTCACCAACCAGAAGGTTTTTTGCACACCCCACAGTTGGAAGATCAAGAAAAAGACCTACGTGTGATGCAAGCCCTATTCCTCTCGGATGAGCAATTCCATGACCATCAAGAAGCACAACATCAGGAATAGTTTGTACTTTTTCAAAAGTTTTTAACAGGAGTGGAATTTCCCGAAAAGACAAATAACCCGGAATGTAAGGGAAACGA
>CAYYPT010000084.1:0-7050 GCA_964473625.1 uncultured bacterium
CCTATCGGATACCACGGCACAAACACATTCACGTCAGGTCTGCCCATGGAAAGCCACAAAACAGTACCAATGGAAACAGGCATCCAGTTTCTCAATTGAGCAACTGTAGAAAACTGAGTGGGAATAGTACATATAGCTCTTTCCGTAGTTGAATTTGGATTTATAGTTATTTCCCACGGCAGCCCTCTATCAGAACTCTCGGCTCCATTTTTAAGAACAGTTAAGATTTCTTTCTCATTAGCAGGGCCATATTCTATTCCTTCGTAATGATCTCTAAGAATAGCCATTATATCCTGCACCCCAAGTTTTCTGTTTGGTTTAACTGCAAAGGGAAGACCTTTTTTCTTTGCTTCTTCCACAGAAATCGTTTTCCCTGTAACAAGCTGCTGTCCTCTCCACTGGCGTGTATCGTATCCACGTTCGGCGAATTTACTTTTTTTTGCTGGAATCCTCATGTAAGCATAAGCAAAATCAAAACTTTTACCAGCCCCTGGATTGTACCAACCCCTTTTTATAGCATAATCTCTTACATTATCCCTGGAAGTGATAAAATTTGTGGTATCTCTAAAATCTACGTGGCGGATGATATAAACATTGGGCAGGAAAACAACACCATCATCAGGCACTCTCTCAGCTACCCAATGTTTACCAGCAACAATAGCAAGAAACCATGCTTCGTTGGGGTCAGCAATTACCAATGTCCGGCCAGAAGAATTGTAGCCAAATTTATCGAGAAGATCCCCTGCAATCTTAACACCCTGTCTGGCAGTCCTAGCACGTTCTGCTACAATCCTGCGAAGCAGAAAGCCAATGCCGCCATCTGTAAGGTCTGGTCTATCTTCTCTGGAAGGACATCCATCACTGGCTACAGCAACACCCCACTCGTTGAGGTAATAATCAGAAAATTTCAGACCATTCACCTGAAACCAGAGAAGAGCCCAGGTCTCCTCTACTTGCGGAATCTTAGCTCCGCCCAAAAGATTAATAAATTCTCCTTTTTGGTGCTTCATCCGTGGAACTAACCACACATTAACCACTCTCTGGCCGCCGTCATCTTCGTTGTGGCCAAAAAGCACAGAACCATCCTTACTTGCTTTTTTTCCCACAACAATAGAGCTGCAAGAATATGAAGAAGACACTAAAAATAATAGAATCATTACAGCTGCCAAAACGGCTATTGAACGGTATTTTGTTCTCATTTTGCTCTCTCCAATTATAAAGTTCAGTTCGATTAACTCCATATTTTCTATCCACCCAAACACGTCCCCACATTTCTTGCCACCTCGACAAGGGGATGTTCTAAACTGACGAGACGCGTCTTCCCACCAACATCGCTCAAGGGAACTGTTACGATATCTCTGCCTCGTAAAGCCACCATCACCCCGGCAACTCCGTCATTACAAAGCTCTGCAGCTTTAACACCAAAACGTGTTGCCAGAACTCTATCAAACGCAGTAGGTGTACCTCCACGCTGCAGATGACCTAAAACAGTCACACGGCTTTCCAGTCCTGTAAGTTCCTCAATTTCTTCTGCTACTTTGTGACCAATACCACCGAGCCGAATTGGGTCTGTACTTTTCTTTACCACACGTTGGACAACACGATCTCCGCCTAAAGGCCTTGCCCCTTCTGATACGACAACTATGCTGAACCGTTTCCCCCTCTTGCTGCGATCTTTTACCAGAGCACAGACTTTATCAATATCATAAGGAATCTCAGGAATAAGAATTACATCTCCACCACCTGCAATCCCTGATTCCAGTGCAAGCCATCCTGCATAACGTCCCATTACTTCAATAACCATTACACGGTGGTGAGACATCGCCGTGGTGTGGATTCTATCAATTGCCTCTGTGGCGACATTTAAAGCAGAATCAAAACCAAATGTAATATCTGTCCCCCAGATATCGTTATCAATGGTCTTAGGAACACCTATAATACGAAGTCCTTTCTGACTCAATTGTTGAGCAATAGCCATGGTACCGTCACCACCGATACACACCAGATTATCTATACCGAGTTCCTCCACATATTCAACAACGCTGTCCGAAACATCCACAAATTCGGGATTCTCTTTCTTTTCTTTCGCTGGCCAGCGAAAAGGATTTGCAATGTTGGAGGTACCAAGTATTGTCCCCCCCTGTGTTAAAATTCCCGAGACCTTTTTCCAATCAAGAAGCTGTACGTGCTTCTTAATCAATCCTTCATAACCATCCTCAACACCAACTACTTCCATATTATACTGACTGATACTTGCCTTTGTTACTCCCCGAATAACAGCATTAAGACCCGGACAATCACCTCCTCCGGTAAGGACGCCTATACGTCTTCTTTTTGCAGATAGCATAACTATTTCCCTTTAATTTATTAACGTTTTATGTTTTGGCTTTTAAAGTTTTTCTCAATCCAGCTCCAGAATCACTTTCCCGCACTGTCCTGAATTCATCACATCAAAGCCTTTCTGGAACTCTTCAAAACGAAATTTGTGTGTAAGCACAGGTGAAATATCAAGCCCGCTCTGAAGCATTGTCTGCATTTTGTACCATGTCTCAAATATCTCACGGCCGTAAATTCCTTTTATAAAAAGACCTTTGAAAATGATCTGGTCCCAATCAACCTGTGTCATACTTGGTAGAATTCCAAGAAGAGCGATTCTACCTCCATTGTACATACTCTCCAGCATTGATTCAAATGCATTTGGATTCCCCGACATTTCCAGACCAATATCAAAACCTATCATACCCAATTCATCCATACATTCTTTTATCGAAGTTCGGGTTACATTAATTGCCCTTGTTGCCCCCATTTTACGTGCAAGATCTAGACGGTAATCATTTACATCTGTGATTACTATGTTCCGTGCTCCTACATGTCTTGCAATTGCTACAGACATAATACCTATTGGCCCGGCTCCTGTAATAAGGACATCCTCGCCAACAAGATTAAAAGATAAAGTTGCGTGAGTTGCATTGCCGTAAGGATCAAAAAAAGCTGCTATTTCGGAAGGAATATCCGGATGGATATGCCAGCCGTTTTGAGCAGGAATGACAAGATATTCTGCAAAACAGCCATCTCGGTTTACACCAACACCTATAGCATTTGTGCAAAGATGGCGGCGGCCGGCAAGACAACTGCGGCAATGTCCACAGAAAATGTGACCTTCTCCTGAAACTCTATCACCGATTTCAAATCCTTTCACATTAACACCCTTAGCCACAACTTCTCCGACAAATTCATGACCAATGGTCATGGGAGTTTTTATAGTACGTTGTGCCCATTCATCCCAGTTGTAAATGTGAAGATCCGTTCCACAAATAGCTGTCTTTTTTATCTTGATTAGAAGATCATTATTACCGTATTCTGGGATAGGGACTTCCTCTAACCATATCCCTTTTTTAGGATATTTCTTAACAAGTGCTTTCATCGTTTCCATAATAAGTTTCCTTTCAATCAATATATATTTTATTGACGGACTTTAGTAAATTCAATATAACGTGTAGAATGTGAAAAGTCAAGGTTTCAATTTCTCCTTGACATAACTCAAAAATTTTCCTAAAATAATGAATGGAGAACGGGCTCCATAAAATAAAAAGATAAAACAGGACTAAGATTGATGATTCACGGCATCGGGATAGACTTAATTGAAGTTGAAAGAATCGGAAAAACTACACTGCGATATGGAGATAGATTCTATACAAAAATTTTTACAGAAAACGAGATTAATTACTGTAAAAGTAAATCTAACCTTAATAATCAATCCCAATGTTTTGCAGCCAGGTTCGCAGCAAAAGAGGCTTTTTTAAAAGCCATTGGAACAGGTTTAAGAAATGGACTTCACTGGAAAGATGTTGAAGTTTCAAATGATAACCTTGGAAAACCGAATTTAGTATTACGGAATACTGCTTTAGAAATAATCAAAAAGATAAAAACTTCAAATATTTCATTGTCTATTTCTCACACTAAAAATGCTGCAATTGCTGTTGTGATTTTAGAAAAATAAATGGAGGACAAAAAAATGCCTGTGGAAAAACTAAATAATATATTAACCAGCGCCCTGGAAACTCTCAAAGAAAAAGGCACTGCCAAGGGCAAAGAAATGGTCATTACTGGTGTAAAACCAGCAGAAGGCGAAAAGGGACCTCGCTATTATATTGAAGGAAAAGAGAAACAAGAATTCATAAAGATGAACGCAAATTCCTATCTTGGAATGTCATTCCGCAGAGAAATAATAGAGGCAGAAGAGGAATTTGCAAAAAAGTATGGGGCAGGTCCGGGTGCTGTGCGATTTATCAGCGGTACTTATAAACCACATGTTGATCTAGAAAAAAAACTTGCAGAGTTTCACAAAAGAGAAGCAGCTATGATCTTCAGTTCCGCCTACACTACCACCATGGGTGTTTTAACTCCACTGATTACAGATGAAACCATTGTTATAAGCGACGAGCTAAATCACAATTGTATAATTAATGCTATAAGGCTTTCAAGACCAAAGATAAAAGAAATATATAAACATCTGGATATGCAGGCCCTTGAAGAAAAAGTAAAAAATAATATTGGTAAAGGGAATAGGGTTATAATTGTTACAGATGGAATTTTCAGCATGAGAGGAGATTATGCACCTTTGGATGTTATTTCTAACATCTCAAAAAAATATGACGGAGAATTTGAAGAAGGGATTATCACTGTTGTTGATGATTCTCATGGAATCGGTGCTTTTGGCAAAACAGGAAGAGGAACAGAAGAATATACAAACGCAGATGGAGTTGATATCTTAATTGCTACTCTGGGAAAAGCACTTGGGATAAACGGCGGATACGTAACAGCAACTTCGACAATCATTAATTACCTCCGTGAGACCGCACCTTTTTACATCTATTCTAACCCAATTACACCGTCAGAAGCAGGTGCAGCAATGAAAGCATTGGAGATCCTTAACAGTAACGAGGGACTTAAACTCCTTGAATATCTCCATAAACTGACAAAACGATTTGAGAAAGGATTGATTAATCTGGAATATGAAATCATTGAAAGCGACCATCCTATAGTTCCTCTAATGATCAGAGATACTAAAAAAACATCCGAACTGGTTCAATACCTGACAGATCATGGGGTACTTGCAACAGGGCTAAATTATCCTGTGGTGCCGAAAGGAGACGAAGAAATTAGATTTCAGATATCCGCTGATCATACTGAATACGATATAGACTATACGTTAGATGTGTTGAGAAAGTATAAAGAAAGTAACTGAGGCTTTTCCGAGAAGCAAGAAAAAGGCGGCCTTTACTTTAACTTCTACATCATACATGAGTTCACTCTAAAAAGCCCTAAAGGAGTTCGGGAAATGATTATTTATTCTTTTCCCCCGACATAAATGTCGGGGCTATTCCCTTGTTTTGTCATTAATTAGCTCCGTCCTTCAGGGCGGAGGATAAATCAAACAACTAATATTATCTGGGCTTTAGCCCCCTTTTTAAAGTGAACTCAAAGAGAATACTTTATACTTTATTCTTTCTCATTACCTCCATTTCCTTTCCCCCTGTCGTTCCCGAAATGTTCTGTGGGGAACCCACCCCTGCAACCACCTCTCCTGGATTCCCGCTTAAAACATGTTTGCCTTAACTAAACTTTGGCAAAATTGAGAAATAAACAATTCTTCTCCCCATTCTCCCCTCTGCTCAAGCAATGTTAAAAATAGATTGAGCCAGCATAAAATAGATCAATAACCCTGTGGAGTCCACTACAGTGGTTAAAAGAGGCCCACTTATAACTGCTGGATCCAGTTTGAATTTGGTTAAAGCAATCGGCAAGAGGCCACCCAATAAGTTTGACCAGAGAGTTATCATCACCATGGAAAGCCCGACAATAAGTCCCACCTGAGGGCCACCTCTCCAGAAATAACTTCTGGCGTAAAGAATAATTCCAAGAGTAATGCCCAGCATTATACCAACAAAAAGTTCTTTTTTTACAACAGAGAACCATTTTTTCAAACTTAACTCTCCTGTAGCAAGTGCACGTATAACCAGTGTGGAAGATTGTGCAGCAATGTTCCCACCACTGTCTATCAGAACCGGGATAAAAAATGCTAATGCAATTACAGCCTGTAAAGCGTTCTGGAAA
This sequence comes from uncultured bacterium, assembly GCA_964473625.1. Taxonomy (GTDB): domain Bacteria; phylum Zhuqueibacterota; class QNDG01; order QNDG01; family DSAB01; genus CAYYPT01. Next base: position 6,118 of record CAYYPT010000084.1, read on the forward strand.
TGGGCAATAATACTTGAAGAAAGAAAATCGGTAATCAGTAAAAGCATTAGCCAGCCCACTCTTTTTTTATATAGCAAACCAGGCGAAGCAAAAGTATAACTTGCCTCAACTGGACTTACAGCAGAAGTTTTATGAAAATCTTCGGTAATCTCTTCTTCCAGAACGTCCAATATATCATCAATTGTAACAATACCGAGGAGAATACCTTCAGAATTCACAATGGGTAAAACGTTTAGATTATATTTTTTCATGAGGTGGTAAGCCTTTTCCTGATCTTCCATTGCATTTATGGCAATAAATTTATAATCCATAATTTCAGAAACAAGTTGTTCCTGTTTTGCTAGAATAAATCTTCTTATCGGAATGTCGTCTATCAATTTCCAATCTTTGTCAGTAACATAGATCATATTTATTGTTTCGGCGTCTTTACCCCATTTGCGGATATGTTTGAGAGCTTTCTCGATGTCCCAATCCGGACGAAGGGCTATATAATCCGGAGTCATTAAACGTCCAATGCTCTCTTCAGGATATCCTAATAATTTAAGAGATTCCTGTCTGTCCTCAATGGGTAGTAAATTCAATATTTTTTGTGTTAATTTACCAGGTAGTTCTTCAAATAAATCTGTTCTATCATCTGGGGATAAATCCTGTATCAATCTTTTAATATCGGCATTTACTATATGAGTTAAAATAAATTCTTGTCTGGAGCTTTCCAGCTCAGCAAAGACATCCGAAGCCAGTTGCCTGGGAAGAAGACGAAATAGAATCACTGCATCCTTCTCATCAATATCACTGAGGAGCTCGGCTATGTCTGCTGGCGGTAGATCAGCCAGAAACTTTTTTAGACTATTCCAATCCTTGTTTTCAATAATTTCATGGATATCTGGTATTAGCAAGTTTGTAAGCATAGATTCACCTCCTTCTGGAATATTT
>CAYYPT010000084.1:7150-9020 GCA_964473625.1 uncultured bacterium
TAAAGATTTTGGGAAAAATAATCCTTGAATTTTGGAATAAGAATATGTACATTTTTTTAATTTATGGAAACTTATGACCAAATAAGAGAAGCTGCTGATTTTCTTAAGAATGCTCTTTCTGAACCTATTCCTGAAATAGCTATTATTTTGGGCTCGGGACTGGGCGCTTTTGCTGAAGGGCTGAATAATAGAATTGTTATCGAAATGTCGGATATTCCTTACTGGCCTGTTCCAACGGTGGAAGGGCACAGAGGAAGAATAGTCTTCGGGAAAACAGGGATGGTCCCTATTTTGGCACTTCAGGGCAGAGTGCATTTCTACGAAGGATATTCCATTCAGGAAGTGGTTTTTTCCGTTCGGGTTATAAAAGAAATAGGAATAAAGACTCTGATAATTACCAATGCTGCCGGCAGCCTTAATCCCAGTTTTACAATTGGGGACCTTATGATCATTACTGATCATATTAATTTCATGTTCACCAATCCTCTTATTGGTCTTCCCGCATCTTTATCTAGTTCCGGCCTACGTTTCCCGGACATGTCCGAGCCTTACGATTCCGAATATATATCTATTGCAGAAAGTGTAGGCAGAGATTTAAACATTCCTCTTAAAAAGGGCGTTTTGATTGCATGTACAGGTCCCAGCTACGAAACGGCTGCTGAAGTAAGAATGATGCGATCTTTTGGGGCAGACGCAGTTTGCATGTCAACTGTTCCTGAGGTAATTGCAGGAGTCCAGATGGGGCTTCGTATTTTTGGTATCTCATGTATTACCAATTTGGGAACAGGACTTTCCAAAGAGAAACTTACCCATGTGGAAGTTGAAAAAGCAAGCCAGAATATAAAAGATACTTTTGTTAAAGTAATAAGGGAAATTATCAACAGAATCTTTAATATATAACCAGACTAATGTACAGGCAAAAATTCCCAGAGCTTTAGTATATAAGGGAACTCCCTATGATGCGATATAAGGTAATTATTAACCCTGTTGCTGGTAGAGGAATTGCTAAAAGGGCTATCCCAAAGGTTCAACAGACTTTGAAAAATTATGGCTTGAATTTTGATGCTGTTCTCACAGAACGTCCCTGGCATGCTGCTGAACTGGCCATGGAAGCCGCTAACGCAGGATATGATATAGTTGTAGCAATGGGCGGTGACGGAACTGTAAACGAGGTACTAAACGGTTTAATGGAAGCCAGGGCAAAGAACAATAGAAGCCCTGCACTCGGGGTATTGTGTGCTGGGGGAGGTAACGATTTTGCTTACGGTATTGGTATTCCTCGTGATTTAAAGAGTGGATGTGCACTACTTGCCCATGGACAAAAACGGACAATTGATATAGGGAAAATAACCAGTGACTCTTTTCCCCGGCCTCGCTACTTTGGAAACGGGATAGGTATTGGCTTTGATGCTGTTGTTAATTTTGAAGCTCTTAAGATGAAAAAATTGCATGGATTTTTATCATATGCTGCCGCTGCATTCAAAGTACTTTTTCTTTATCATCAAGCTCCAACCGTTCGTATAGAATACAATGGGAAAATAATAATACAACCTTCTTTAATGATTTCGGTTATGAACGGACAAAGAATGGGCGGTGGTTTCAAAATGGCTCCCAATGCCAAACCAGACGACGGTCAACTCGATCTCTGTATCGCTGGGAGTGCAAATCGTGCCCGAGTTTTGAGCCTTATATTTCACTTCCTACGAGGCACACAGATAGGGAAAAAACCAATTAAAACAGATCTAGCCCCCTACATTAAAGTTACTGCAGAAAAAGATGCCTTGCCCGCTCAGGTAGATGGAGAGGCATTCTCGATGGAAAATCACCTGCTCGATATAAAACTTTTGCCTGGAGAATTAGAAGTTATATG
>CAYYPT010000084.1:9120-11482 GCA_964473625.1 uncultured bacterium
ATTGTGGAATCCAGATGAACCTGTGGAATTTTAAAGCAAAATTTTATTCCAGTATTCGGTCCCTTCCGCTCTTAAAAAAATTAGTTGACAGGGAAATTGAAGGCCTTAAGGCTCTAGTGAATAAAAATCTTTCTGACCCTATGGAAATGCTCGATATCGGCACAGGCACAGGTATGGTGCAGAGAATCGTATCCGAGAATACCTGTATTTTCGGAATAGACAAATCCCTTAAAATGATTGAAAAAAATGTAGGGAAAAATCTATTTATAAAAATAGTTGGAGAAGCATGCCATCTTCCTATCAAAAACAACACTTTCTCCTTAGTCTCGGCAATAGGATTAACTGAATATATTTCTGATAAAGATCTATTCCTACAAGAAATAAAAAGGGTTCTGTTGCCCGAGGGATATTTCCTTGTTACGATTGCTCCCCCCTCTCCGTTGAACAAAATAAGAAACCTTCTGGGGAACCGAATCTATGCTGTTAAAGCTGAAAAATGGGAAACTTTGACAGGTAAAAAAGGATTTATCTGTATTGAACAAACACAGTCTCTTCTACAGGTCCAGTATCTCCTTCGCTTAAAAAAACTTGGAGTCAAAAGTTATGGAAGTTAAATCTTTACTTCGTGCCATCATAAAGCATATCCAGCATCCTGACAACAGATGGAGAATCTATGTACTTCTGGGAATTGTACTCTATTTTATAGCGATTAACCAGGTGATTCACATTCGGCCTGACCATGCATTCCTTGCTCTTGTGATATTTTCTCTTGCTCTGGGCAGGAAAAAGTCCAAGCAATTCCTTATAGATTGGGCTCCCTTTATTTTCTTCTGGATAGCTTATGACATGATGAGAGGGATCGCAGACAGTGTGCGGCATTTAATAAACGTAACTACTCCTTTTAAATTAGAACTTTCTCTTTTTGGTTCTTTCTTTGGAGGGCAGGTTCCATCGTTTTATTTCGAACATTTTCAGGTGGTTCATCAAGGCTCACTCGGAAAGATTCTTCTAGACATTATGGGAGCAAATTTTTATACTCTTCATTTCAGTGCACCTCTGGTCTTAGGGTGGATCTTCTGGCACACAACTTCTGACCGCCCGATGTTCTACCGTTTTGTTTACACGCTTACCATTCTGAACATCATGGCTCTTGCCACTTTCATGATCTATCCAGCTGCACCTCCATGGTATGTTTACAAATATGGACTAACGCAACCTGTAGGTGTTATTAAAGGAAGTGCCGGTGCATTGATTAATTTTGATAGACTTATTGGAACAAAATTTCTTCAATCGATCTGGGATACTTTCAATGCAAATCTCTTTGCAGCTATTCCTTCACTCCACGGTGCATATCCCTGTGTAATTGCCTTTTTTGGCATGAAAAAGTTTCACAAATTGCGTCCCTTATGGCTTCTTTATCCTGTCGGAACATGGTTCTCAGCAGTTTATCTGGATGAACATTACATTATTGATCTTGTTATCGGATTAGTGTATGTTATCATTGCATACCAGTTTGTAAAACGATTTCTTTATCCTGTACTTTTCCAGAAATTTGTTGAAAAAGTTGAGAAGCCTGAAGAAACATTAACACCTGTTTGACAATCTTGGGAACACTAAGGCACCAACCTCATCAGGAATTCCAGAAGCAGTGATAAAAAGGTGTTGGTTTATCTGAACTTCGGCTGACAAAAAGGCAATGCCACACCACCTTCCCAATCAAATAATCAGAACAAAAACTATCTGTTTTTTAGTTTTCTGGTTATCTAAGATTTATTTTTAGGAGGAAAAGTGGCTTTGCCTTTTTGCTCTTTCGTCAAGAAGAAGAAAAAATCCAGCTAAGGGGAGACCATTAGCCGCCAGAGGCGGGTTTGGGAAGAAGTAAGCTCTGTGTGGAAAGTATAATCAAGCTTCATGGCTTTGCAAAAAGGCGCGTTCTTTTGCATGTGAGTTTGTTTGTGCCACAGGGGCTCATGCCCATGCGGCATAAGAAAAAGCGGTGGCGACAGTTTACCACCAATGACGGACTCTTAGATAATTCTGCCCGGTGGATTCTGTTAGACGGAAATTATGTCTGGTTCGGGACAAAGAAAGGTCTCACTCGCTTCTACTGGAATGCTCCGTACAGGATTAAGTAAAGGCTGTTTAATAAGCTATATGATCGCCCAGCATATGTATGCTGGGCGTAGAATGATCGCACAGGATACATATCCTGTGCGATCGGTATTGTTTTTGTTCTCTACTGAGCTTCGGCTGGTCCACCAGCCATCTCCATAGCAGCTGCTTGTATCTTTTTATTTTCCTCTTTGGACGCATTGACTCAAAAATAAAGTAACTTTAGAGGGATTGAACTTTTTAAAAAATT
>CAYYPT010000085.1:0-5114 GCA_964473625.1 uncultured bacterium
TTGCCTGAGCAGCAATCTGGGTAAATCGGCGTTTTCCGTAGACCAATTGAAATGTTGTATAAGGAATGACCACTATATTGTCCTGACTGGAACCAAATATACTGCCCTTTTTTTCAAAGATTCCTACTACCCGGAATTTTCCCGGGCCTACCCGAATTTTTGCCCCTATGGGATCCTCGAACGGAAAGAGGGTCTCCACAATATCCATGCCAATAACACAGACCCGTCTTGACGAGTGGATGTCCATAGGCTCAAGGAAACGGCCGTTTTGCACGAATATACCGTTGATAGCCTGCCATTCCGATGAGCCACCATAAACCACGACATCAGGATTGGTTTTCTTACCTCCGTATTTTACCCTTTCTCCCCAGGTGTAAAGTTCCGGAGTTACCATTGAAACAAGAGTCGCGCGTTTCTTAATAGCTTCTGCCTGAGCTACTGTGATGTCTTTACGGTTTCTGTACTGCCGCATAGTGCGTCCTGTAACAATGGCTGGAAATTTCCGTATATAAAATGTGTTTGTTCCAACAAGGGAAAGCTGTTTTTCTACAGTAACGTTGATTCCTCTAATAATAGTCATCATCCCAATAACTGTAGTCACACCAATGACAATTCCAAGAGTTGTCAAAACAGCTCTGAGTTTGTTTGTTCTGAGTGCTCCGATGGCAATGAGAAAACTCTCTTTGATTTCCATATAGTATATTCCTTATTATGGGAGAATTTTTGTAGACTCAGGAGGTAGTTTAGCGCCTGTTAACTCTGCATGTGAGAGATTGGCTCCCTCTAGATTAGTGTTTGTAAGATCTGCATCTTTTAAAACAGCCCGCTGAAGATGAGCGCCGCTCAAGTCTGCATTTTTTAGATTGGTCCCTATCATACTGGCTCTTTTCAGCTTTGTACCATGAAGTACAGCATTTTCCAAATTAGCACCATCCAGTTGAGCACCGAAAAGTGAGAGGTTGCTGAGATCAGTCCCTTTTAAATTAGCCTTTTCCAAGTTTGTATCCTGGAGATTAGCATTTTTTAAATTACTTCCTTCTAAGTTGGCTTCCTTAAGATTTGCGCCGAAAAGAAAAGCATTTTCCAGGTTGGCACCTTTTAGATTGGCTTTTTCCAGATTTGCATTCTGGAGATGAGACCCGCTGAGATCAGCTCCGCTGAAATCGCCGGCCTTAAGATTAGAGTAAGAAAGATCTACCTGGGAAAGATTGACGCCAGAAAGAGATTCCCCCTTTTTCACCTTTTCTACTACATTTTCTCTTGTTAATAGTTTCATATTACCCTCCCGATGCAAAACTTTCCACTGCCGCATCCACAGACCCAAAAATTTGGAGTATTTTATCTAACTTTGCTATCTCTATGGGACGGCGTACTCTTTCAGATGCATTGGCAAGCTTCAAATTTCCTTCACTACCTCTCAGAGTGGTCAATCCTGCCATTAACATGCCCAAGCCAGAGCTGTTCATCCATTTTACATCTTTCATGTCTATTACAATGGAAACCGTCCCTTGTCGAATAGCCCGGTAGATCCGCTCCTGAAAGATTTTTGTCTCCTCTCCTCCCATAAGTTCTCCTGAAAAAACGAAAACCAGCACGTCTCCCCTTTTTTCTTCTTTTATTTCCATCAGCTCTTGCCTCCTGCCTTTTTATTCATACCGTAATGCTTCAATGGGATTCAAACGGGCAGCTTTGCTTGCAGGATAGATACCAAAAAATATTCCCACAGCAGAAGAAAAACCAATTCCTAAGAAAATTGACCAGAGAGATATTGAAGCAGGCAGTGGAGAAATCGATGCGATTATTTTCCCCACCCCAAACCCAAGTACAATACCAATAATGCCACCTACACCACTTATAACAACTGATTCGGTGAGAAACTGCCAGAGAACATCCCTTTTTTTTGCACCAATAGCCTTCCTTATGCCAATTTCTCGGGTTCGTTCTGTTACTGAAACCAGCATAATGTTCATAATCCCAATACCTCCCACAAGAAGTGAAATAGCACCCACCCCAATAGCTGCAGCATAAAGCGCTGACGTAAGTTTCTTGTACATGTCAACAACAACATCCATCTGGTTAATAGAGAAATCATCCTCCTTACCCGGAGCAACATTCCTTACACGACGGAGTATTCCACGAATTTCGTCTTTAGCTTCTTCCATCATTTTGGGATTTTTCACCTTTGCTGTTATTGTTATCCATCGATGACGACCAAATAGTTTGAAAAAAACTCCGATTGGAATTTTTACTTCCTGATCCAAACTGTGCCCGAAAATTTCTCCCTGTTTTTCTAAAACACCTATTACCTTAAAAGAACGACCAGCAATTTTGATTCTTTCTCCCAGAGGATTTCTATTGTTGAAAAGCTTATTTGCTACTTCCCAACCAATAACACAGACATCTCTTCTGTTTTCAACATCTAAAGCCGAAAGATCGCGGCCAAACTCAGGATAGGCACCACTTGTTTTTGCCTCATCAGTTCCTGTTATTGTGACTCCTTCAATAGAGTTATTGCGATACTTCACTGTCTTTCGTGTACCCACTGAAGGAGAAACAGCTTTTAGCAGAGTAGCACATTTTTTTAGAGCATTCACTTCTTTCATTGTAAGATCTTTTCTGTTTCTGTATTTTTCCCATCCTTCTCTATCGAACCAGGAGAACTTCTGAATATAGAGTATATCTGATCCAAGAGAAGATATCTGTTCACTAAAAGCTTTATTGAGTCCCTGGGTTAGAGAAACAATTCCGATAACTGTAGTAACACCCACGATGATTCCAAGAAGCGTCAAACCTGCACGCAATTTGTTGGCCCACAAGGCTGCCATAGCAATTTTGAACCCTTCCCACAGTTCAATAAAAAATTTCATATAGCCTCCGCTACTGTTTTCAAACTGATTCGTCCCTCTCTATCACTCCATCCCGCAGTCTAACGATACGATCGGAATGTTCTGCAATATACTCTTCGTGTGTAACCATAATAATTGTGTTTCCTTCATCGTGGATGGCTTCAAAAATTTCCATAATCTCATCACCAGTACGGGTATCAAGGTTTCCTGTGGGTTCATCAGCTAAGATAATTGAAGGATTGTTCACCAGCGCCCTGGCAATGGCCACTCGCTGCCGCTGTCCACCAGAGAGCTCATTCGGCCTGTGATGCATCCGTTCTTTTAATCCTACCTTTTCTAAGGCTCTCTCAGCCATTTCTCTCCTTTTAGAAGCGGGAGTACCGTTGTAGATAAGAGGAAGCTCTACGTTATGGAGAGCAGTTGCCCTGGGCAAAAGATTGAAAGTTTGAAATACAAAACCAATTTCTCTATTTCTAATCCCTGCCAATTCGTTATCGTCCATAGTACTGACGTTGGCGTTATTCAGCTTGTAAACACCAGAAGTAGGCGTATCAAGACAGCCCAGGATGTTCATGAGTGTAGATTTTCCAGAACCTGAGGGTCCCATGATTGCCACGTATTCACCTTTGTCTACTTTCAAATCAACTCCCCTCAATGCATGGACAACGCCCAATCCTAACTGATAATCTTTAACAATATGTTTCAGATCGATCAACATATTTCATGCTCCTTTATTAAAAAATAATGTTCCCTATTTCCCCTGCTCGGCTCTGTACTTTTTCAAAGAATTGTCTATTTTTACTCTGTCGCCATCTTTGAGTTGCTTTGAAAGCACCTTGTAACTCCCACTCACCACTTCGTCTCCTTCTTTAAGCCCTTTAACAATTTCCCACTCTGTATCGCTGGAGATTCCTGTTTTTACAGGCACCTGGTGAGCGATTCCGTCTTTCACAACAAAAACTACACGAATCGGCTTTTCTTCTTTTCTAGGTTTTCTGGATTTCTTATTTTCCGGGGATGTTTCTGCCTCTGATGTTTTGAGCTCTGATTTTTTTGTATTGGATTTGATTGGAGTACGGACAGTAACACATTGAATAGGAACTTTCAAGACATTTTTGTGAGTCTCTGTCAAAATATCTACTGTGGCTGACATAGCAGGACGAAGTCCTTTTGGTTTGTCCAGCATTAAGACCTTGACTAAAAAGTTTGTTACTTCTTCCTGTGTGCCCTGTCCTTTTGTTACACCTGTATTGGCAATTTCCTTGACCACTCCACGGAAGGTAGTATCGGGGAATGCATCTATAGTGATTTTTGCTGTATCACCTATAGAAACTGACACAACATCGTTTTCATCGATTTCAGTTTCTGCCAACATTCTGGTGAGATCAGCGACTATCATAATCACATCAAGAGTGAATTGAGACCCCATTGCCATTTCACCAACTTTCTTGTTGAGCTGACTCACAGTTCCATCCATTGGTGAATATATAGTGGTTTTGGATAAATTGTCCTTAGCCTGTTTCAAAGCTGCATCGTACTGTTCCACTTGAGCCTTTGCCTGCTGGTAAGTTGATTTTGCAATTTCCAATTCGGCTTTGGATATCAAATTATCGGCAAATAATTTTTTTGATCTCTCATATTCATTTTTGGCCTTTTCAAATCCTGCCTTTGCATATTCGAGACTGGATTCGGTTTGTTCTACCGCAGCTTTGTAATATGTTGGATCCAGTTGTACTAAAAACTGTCCTTTTTTAACGTAATCGCCTTCTTCTACCCCCAGTTTTACAATCTGTCCACTTACCTTGGCTGAAATTTTAACCTGAACTTCCGGCTGGATTTTTGCTGAACCTGATACCGATGCAGTAATATTTCCTCGGGTTACCCTGTCAGTCTGAACTTTGATACTTGCCCCGCTGCTTTTTTTGAGATTGGCCACAACAATGATAAGAAGCACAATAAGCGCACCGATAAAGATAAAAACTTTTTTCTTCTTAGATTTTTCCATGTTTTTCACTCCTTACAAAATTACTTCTCTAATTTTCCCATAGCTTTTTCCAGACGTGCAACTGCATATTTGTAATCGTAAAGCGCCTGGATGTGATCACTTTTAGCTTTTGTATAAGAAACCTGAGCATTTATTAAATCCAGCATTGTACCGGATCCAACTTTGTACTTTTCTTTGTTCAAGCGCAGGTCTTCTGCAGCAACTTCTACTGCATTTTTTGCCACAGCAATTTTCTTCTTGGCCTGCTGAACCTCAAAATAGGC
>CAYYPT010000085.1:5214-11400 GCA_964473625.1 uncultured bacterium
ATCAGAGCTAACTTGTTGTTTTCAAGCTGAACTTTGGCTTTGAGTACATCTGACTTGGGTACTTTACCAACTTTGAAAAGCATTTCAGCGCGTTTGTAGGATTCCGCAGAAGACTTCAGCGTTTCTTTTTGGACCTCCAGTAACTTTTCTGCTTTCAGCAGATTGTAATAGCGTTCTTTTACAGCGTAAATGATTGTTTGTTTAGTATCCTGGAAGTCGTACTGTGTACTTTTTTTTATGGATCGACTTCGACTGTAGTTATAAATATCGTATCCGTTAAAGATCTTCTGAGTTGCAGAAAATCCAGTACTGGAAGCCCATGATTTTATCTCATTAGGCTGAATAGGGACTGGAATACCTGATCTCGGGTCGATACGAAAAGCAGAAGACGGCCCTATTACAGAATGGGTATATCCAAGATCCGCGGAGATGTTGGGTAGAAAATTTGACATCGCCACAGTCACATCTTTACCAGCCATCTTGAGAGTGAACTTTTTCATAATTAAATCAGGATTCTGATTAAGGGCAATCTGAACACATTCATCAATAGTAAGGGGTTTTTCCTGTGCGTAAATTTCAGCAGAAAAACTGCCAATTAATAAAACAATAATAAAAAACAGTCTCTTCATAACAAGTCCTTTCTTATCTGATTTTTCGATATCATCCCCCAAAACCTACGGTCAAAATACTCCCCAGAGTTATACTGATTACTATCCAGATAGCCCACAGGGAAAGAACAAGAGTAGATGACTTTTTTGTTGTAAAGCGGTATATTACCGCCAGACCAATAATCCAGAGAATCAGATTCCATATTGTGAATAAATCGAATTTGGAGAGAAAACGGTACAAAACAGATGCTTTGTGTCCCAGAGGAGGTGTGGGAAGAAGAACAGCTAAGCTGGTTACGACACCGCGTGTTGTCCCCTTGGATAAGATAAGAAACGTTTTTAGAATGCCCCCTACAAGTCCCACTAAACTGCTCCAGGCCACAACTGAAAAAACTTTTTTGTATCTGGTTTCTCCTCCCATGATTGTATTGCCGCCAAAAAGAAGAATCCCTGCCAGAATTGCCCAAACAATAAGAGTTGCCACTGGTCCTACAATCATACCAGCGTATTTCATCGGACCCTGCATCCGGGACTCCATTACCTCCATTTGTTCAGCAGGAACATTCTTAGCTCTCATTATAGCAACCCGGTCTTTTATCGCTATATCCATTACAAGGTACTGCAGAACAACGACAAACACGAGATTAATAATAAAAGGAACAAGCCAACTTGGTTTCCGATCAATACTCTCGAAAGTCTCTCGGGGAGAAGTAAATATACCAATTATTTTCCCAAAAACTCCCATTTCTCTTCCTGTGGTTGTCTCACCATTCATGACGTCCTCCTCTTTGTTTTCGACAAATTGGCTAGTACTTAAATATAACGGAAATTTGAATGAAATGTTTCACTAAAATCTGGAGTATTTAATTTTTTCATGAGTGATTTTTTTATTGCCTGTGTGATAGATGATATTAAAACTTATGTGACTGTAGGAATTCAAGAATAAATTATATTTATTTAATGATACATTCCCGATGTTATATTTTACTTCAAAAGCATATTTGTCCTCAACAATGAAATCAACCTCGTTTTTATTTTGTGTCCGCCAAAAGTTGATACTATCCAAAGGAACGAACTCTAACAATTCACGAAAAATGAAATTTTCAAAGAGACGCCCTTTGTCTGCACGCAAATCCACAATATCAAAATTCCGCAAGAATAAGTTTCTTAAGCCCAGATCATAATAATACATTTTTCTCTGCTTGGTTAATTCTTTTCTCAAATTTGCATGGTATGGATTAATCAAAGCAATGTAGTATGATTTTCTCATTAAATAGATATAGTTATCAATTGCACTCGTTGAAATTGCCAGGGTATTTGATAGTTCGTACTTGTTTAACAAATTTCCTGTTTGAGATGATAAAATTCTGAACAATTGAAAGAATTTCTCAGGATAGTTAATCTGGCTCTCTGCAATATCTTTTTTTATAAATGAATCGGATAAATCTTTAAGTATTTCAATCTTTTCTTCAGTATCTTTTTCTAACACGACTCTTGGGTACCCGCCAAATCGGAGATATTCATCTAAATAAATGGTTAGCTCCCTCTGTTCTATTTTATTAAATTTGTCAAGTCCAAAATTTTCCAATTTGACCTTTTCTTTAAACTTATTCTTTAAATCCTGCCTGTCTTTAAAACCAAGAAACTCGCGGAAACTAAGCGGGAAAACATGAAAAATTCTTTTTCTACCAGCGAGAGAATCCTTAAATTTCATGTCAATATAAAAAGCAGAGGAACCCGAAACAATCAATTTGATTTTATCTTTGTACTCATCAAAAAAATATTTCAGGAAGTTTGTTGGATCTTTCAAATATTGAATTTCATCGATAAAAACGATTGCCTTTTGCTTAAAATCTGTTCCGGTAATGGTAAATAAATTCTTGGGAGATTCGTTTAATAAAGAGAGATAATCGATATCTTCAAGATTAATAAAAAAGGCTTTTTTGTTTTCCTTTAGTAAATTATTGTATATATGCTTAAGTATTGTCGTCTTGCCAGATTGTCTGGGTCCGACAAATATCATTATATATTCTGAATCGAGATATTCAGCAGACTTATCAACAATGTCTCTGTGCTTGTACATGCCATAAATATAATTAGATATTTTTTATCTATCAAGTAAAAAATACCTGAGATTTTTTACTTGACAAGTGTAATTAAACCAAAAACTACAGATATAAAAGTTCATCCCCTGGCTTAAAATTCAGCGTTGGTGCAAATTTTGATTTACTTTAACACTTGATCTTTGATCTTCAGAAGATATTGATACGCTGCGTCGTGCTCGTTTGGGATTTCTCCTTCAAGTATAGCCTCTTCTATCATCTTTTTCAATTTACCCACCATTGGTCCCGGCTCGATTTTACATACCTTCATAATTTCGTCTCCTCGAACAGGCGACTGGAAAGCACGCATACGATCTTTTTCTTCTACTTCTCTTATTCTTTCAATTACGTAATCAAAGTTGGCCAGATGCTTTTTTACCCGTGCAGGATTCCCTGAAGTAATGTCTGCACGACACAATGTCATGAGATCGTCAAGCTCTTCCCCGGCATGCACGATCAGCCGCCGAATAGCTGAATCTGTTACTTCTTCTCCAGTGAGCTGGATAGGACGCATGTGAAGACGGGTAAGTTTCTGACTATAACGGAGAAATTCTTTTGGAAGTCTTAATCTCGAACAGATACCTTTCAACATCCTCACTCCCACCAGTTCATGTCCGTAAAAAGTCCATCCTGTTTCCTCTACAAACTTTTTTACTTTCGGTTTTCCAATATCATGAACCAGACCGGTAAACCTCAATAGAAGATTGTCAGTAACTCTAGATAGATTATCCACAACTTTCATTGTATGTTCGAAAACGTCCTTGTGATGATAACGATCTTTTTGCTCAACACCTGATAGAGACGCAAGTTCTGGGAAAATCATATCAAGAACATGGGTTTGTTGAAGAATAACCAAACCGATTGAGGGACGTGGATGAGAAAGTATCTTCAGAAATTCATCAGTGATTCGCTCCTGAGAAACAATGGTAAGTCTTTCCCTTTCTTGCTCCATGGCTTTGAGGGTTTCAGGTTCAATTTTGAACTCAAGCTGACTTGCAAACCGAGCGGCCCTCATGATGCGGAGAGGATCGTCAGAAAAAGTTTTTACAGGATCAAGAGGTGTGCGAATGAGTTTTTTCTTTATATCATCCTGCCCCCCAAATGGATCAATAAGTTCACCAAAGTTCTTCTTGTTGATTGCCAGTGCCAGAGCATTGATAGTGAAATCTCGTCTTGTAAGATCTGTTGCAAGATTACTTTTCCCCACAGTTGGTTTTCTGGAATCTTTTGAATAGCTTTCTTTGCGAGCTGTCACGAATTCAAGCTTGAGATCTTTCCACAAAAATGAGGCTGTTCCAAACCTTTTAAAAACAATTAATCCTCTTCCTTTAAGCAATTGATTTGCTCTTGTAGCAAAACAAGGTCCATCTCCAATAACTACAAAATCGATTTCATGGGTCTCCTTTCCAAGAATTTGATCCCGAACGTAGCCACCTACAGCATAAATAGGGACTCCTTCATCGTCAGCAATTCTGCCGATCTTTTTGAGAAGTTCTTCCTGGGAATGATTTCCAATCTGCTTCACGACGTCCTCTTATGTAACACAAGTTGAATACAAAAACTTTTGGTCAAGATAGTCTTTATTTCGCTTTTATTTTCTTATACCAATCAGCCGTTCTTTGAATTGCTTCATCTATCCCCACCTTCGGTTCATATCCAAGTTCCCGGTGAGCTTTTTCAATAGTAAAGTGGAAATCTTTCCGCAGATGGTCAATAAGATACCTTGTAATAGGCGGTCTTGATTTAATATTAAATAGTCTGTAAAGGAATTCTAACAAAGAGGCAGTTCTGTAAGCAAGGGTTGAATTTACGGAAATTCTGGGTTTTGGAAGGTTAAGTGCTTCTGTAAGTTTTTCGAAATACTCCCGCCATGTAAGTTTGATCCCATCGGTTATTACGTAGACTTCGCCATCAGCTTCCTTCTTTATGCCTGCAAGAATTAACCCATCAGCCAGATTTTCTACATAGGTAAATGCGCCAAGAGTTTTTCCACCATCAATATAGGCCATGATTCCTGACTCCAGCATCTTTTTCATTTTTAGAAGACTGGTTCGGTCGCCAGGGCCAAATACATCTCCGGGACGGACAATTGTGGCTGTTATTTTCCCCCGGTGATGATAGTCCATGACCAATTTTTCGGTTTCTCTCTTTGTCTGGCAGTATGGGAACGGAGTGGGTAACTGAGGTGAATTTTCATTCATATTCTCTGCTCCGATGAAGCTGTGAACGGCTACTGAACTTACGTAGACAAATTTTTTCACACCAGCTCGAACAGAAGCTTCCAGGAGGTTTTTTGTTCCTTCGACGTTCACTTTCCAGAAGTATTTGAATGTTCCCCAATCTGTTACTGCTGCTGCTACGTGATAAACAAGAGAAATATTTTCCACTGCCTTTTCAAGTGAGGCAGTATCTTCCAGTGAACCAATAACTTTCTGGATTGGAACTCCTTCCAAAAGAGAGAGGTCACTTGTTTTTCTCACCAACCCCCTGACTTTGTAACCTCTTTCCAACAGCTTTTTACATAGAACCGAGCCTACAAAACCGTTTGCTCCTGTAACTAAAATGTGCATAGCTTCCTTTCTTATGTTAACCTCAGCATAACAAAAATATCTGTTCCAATCCCTACTGCTGCATGGAGAATAAAGGAATAGAAAATAGATCTTGTTCTGATAGCAAGATATCCAAACACTAATCCTGCAAGTATTGCTGCAAAGCTTTCGCTTGCAGGCTTTCCAATGTGAACAATGGCCGAGGGAATTGTCTGGATAAGAATGGCTGTGAAAGCTCCATATTTCTTTTCCAGTCCGAAGAGCATAAATCCCCGGAAGAAAAATTCCCAGCCGATATAATAAATCAAATAAAATAGCTCTATTGCAAGAAAAAGGGAAGGATGTCCTATGGTGCTTTTTGCTAAAGGATATTCAGCTTGAATTGCCGAACCCGAGGAACCTACATAAGCTGACCACACAAGAAATGGCAAAGCAATAAGAACGAAACGAAGTCCATATTTGAAATCACCTATTTGGAATCCAAATTCTTGAAGATTCTTTTTAAAAACCATTTTTATAATAAAATACGGGACCCAGAACATTAAAAGAAAAGCCGTGAGGTACTCATAAATAGTACTGTAAAAATCCTGATTCCAGCGACCGTGAAATCCTCTAAAGAGTTGATCAAAATCGGCCTGTTTACCGTAGTAAACCCAGATTGTAAGAATGATAGGTACAATAAAAAGAATAAACGAAGCTTCAGGATCACGCTCTTTAAAAAGTGTCTTAAAGCTTACTGAGTTTTTACTATTCATAATTTTTTGCTTTGTATCCGAATCCGAAGGACTTCTGTTCATAACTTCTCCTTAAATAGGTAGGGGGATTAAGACATGATGAGAGCAGACGTTCTCATCTACCCATTTTTGTGAATAATTAAAGAGTCCACTCTAAAAAGGGTGATTTAGAAACAAAAAAACAGAGCTATAT
>CAYYPT010000086.1:0-9247 GCA_964473625.1 uncultured bacterium
AAGGGATAGAATTATGAAATAATAAAAAGCCGCCAGATTATACTTACATAAAGTTTTCGAGCGGCTTGTTTTATATTAAGTGTTTATCGAATAGCATATGTCGCTGTTGCCATAATTCCTTGTATCCTTTTTTCTATTTTATTGCTTAGATCAATTTTGTAACCTCCTGTTATGGTAAGTCCTGAAGAAGCGCGAAAACCCAACCCAAAAGTCAGTGCTGCAATACCTGTGTTAGAATGATCATTGTAGGTGTACACATTTTCTTCCTCTACAGAAATGAATTCTGTGGTTTTTTCTGTCCCATATAGATAGGCAGCAGACCCATACAGAAAGAAAGAAGAATGTAGAAAGGGTAAAATACTGGAAACTCCACCACCATACAATCTTTTCTTGCTTTCAAATTTATTAAGATCTCTGTTCCCTTTCAGGGAAAGGTTTTTTATTGCAACAAAGATTGTAAATCGTGGGGAGAGAGAATATCCTGCCATAAAGTTTAGATCGTTTCTCTTAATATTTAAGTTGAAATTATAAACTGTGTAGTCCCATTTAAATGTTCCCATAAGAATGGAAGTTGACAGAATAAACCGTCCTTTTCTCAGGCTTAGATATGGGCCTACCATATTTCCTGAACCTACTTTAATTCCTTTAAAAGCTTCTCCTTTATAATCTGGAGCTGCATACCAGTAGTGACCGCCAACGGTTACCTCGGTATATGATTGGGAGAATACATTTGCTGTAGTTGAGAGAAAAATAAAAAATGTGAACAGTGCCTTTGTAGTTTTCATTCTTTGCTCCTTTTTAAAAGCAAATACACTGTATATACAGTTTCAATATATCCAAGACGATAACTAATGTCAAGTAAATTTTGTTGGGGCCTTATTCACTGGAAAAATCTATAAGGACATGGATGGGAATATCTTTTAGTTTTTTTCTCCCCCCCAGAAAACTGAGTTCTATCAAGAAGGCAGCTCCAACTATTGTGCCGCCAAGTTTTTTTACAAGTCTAACTGCTGCTGCTGCTGTTCCCCCGGTAGCTAAGAGGTCATCTACTACAAGAATATACATACCGTTCTCGATTGCATCTTTGTGAATTTCAACTGCATCAACTCCGTATTCTAATGCGTATTCTTCCTTCAGGGTTTCTGCTGGAAGTTTTCCTGGTTTACGGGCAGGAACAAAAGCAGTCCCCAGGGCATATGCTGCCGCAGCTCCAAGAATAAAACCTCTTGATTCTATACCTACTACAGCATCTATTTTCTTTTCTCTGTATGGTCTGCAAAGTTCATCTACTGCCTGTTTAAATGCACTGCTATTCTTTAACAAAGTAGTAATATCCTTGAAGCCGATTCCTTTTTTGGGAAAATCAGGGACATTTCTAATGAAAGATTTCAGATCTAACATTTTTTCTCCTCTATTTATTTAAAAAGTAATATCGAATCCTGTATATTTGCCCGTGTATTTTTTCCAGTGTACTTCTATATTTGTTACTGTGGCCCAGGGATTTCCTATTCGGAGTTCTTTGATTAAGGATTCAATTAATCCTCTTGGTCCTTCTACCTCAATTTCTACTTCGCCAGTAGGAAGATTTTTTACCCACCCTTTAAGATCCATTTTTCTGGCAAGTTTTGACACAAAGTAGCGGTATCCGACCCCCTGAACTATTCCTGAGACAATTATGTTAGCACAAACGTACATAGAAACTCACCTAAGAAATTTGTCCAAGACCTATTTGTTTGAAAATCCAGTCTACGGCTTCAGTGGGAGAATTTGCCTGAACAATGAACTTCTCAAAATTCCAGCTTTTGAGCGAAACCAGTGGAATTCCTTTCTGGAGGGCAAATGCTATTTCTGATAATGTTCCATACCGTCCCCCCACAGCTATGATTCCGTCACATGAGTTAATGATGATTGCGTTACGGGCAACCCCCATGTCTGTTGGAATAGCGATATCAACGTATGGATTAGCATCTTCTGAAGAAATGGTTGGAAGAATTCCTACCGTTGTGCCGCTGGCTTTTTTTGCTCCTCTGCAGGCTGCTTCCATTACACCACCCATACCGCCACAGATGAGAACAGCTCCACGATGGGCAATCGCTTCTCCTACTTCCTCAGCAAGTTCCAGGAGTTCTGGTGAGGCTTCCCGTCCGCCGATTACTCCTATTTGAATTTTTCTTTTCATGGTCCCTCTCTAAAGTTAAAAAGTGACTAAAGTTTTATTGTCTAACTTTAGTCATCTTCAACTCTTACTTTTATCTGCCAATTTAGTAAGGGATTTTCCTGCCATGCGATATGTTCTCCATTCATCCATGGGGATAGCTCCTAAGCTTTCGAAAAATTCTATTGCAGCTTTATTCCAGTTAAGAACTGCCGATTCTAGTCTGCCACAGTTGCGTTCTTTTGCAATTTTGGCAAGTTTCACCAGTAAAGCTTTACCTATCCCTTTGCCACGATATTGGGGCTTAACATAAATATCTTCGAGATAGATACCTTTCCGTCCGAGAAACGTTGAAAAATTATGGAAAAACAGTGCGAAACCCACGGGCTTATTATTATAATAGGCAAGGAGAACTTCGGTTATAGAATCTTTGCCGAATAGAGACTCAGTTAACATTTCTTCTGTTGCGACAACTTCTTGAGCAAGATGTTCGTATTCGGCCAGTTCTTTTATGAAGGAAAGAATCAGATGAACATCTTCTTTTTTCGCAGTTCTTATTTCTATAGAGTTATCCATATGTTTGATTTTTATATAACTTGTCAGGGTCTCAGTCTGTGCATCATTCTTGGGAATGGAATTGTTTCCCTTACATGAGGGAGGTTACATATCCACGCAACAGTTCGTTCGATCCCAAGCCCAAATCCAGAGTGGGGGACACTCCCATATTTTCTTAAATCTAAATACCAGTCAAAAGCCTCCATTGGGAGGTTCTGTTTTTTTATCTTTTCTACCAGGATATTGTAATCGTCCTCTCTCTGTCCGCCTCCAATTATTTCTCCATATCCCTCAGGAGCCAGCACGTCCACACACAGAGCTTTGGATGGATCTTCCGGATCATTTTTCATATAGAAGGCCTTTGCATTTGCGGGATAACGGTGAACCATTACGGGCTTTTCAAATTCTTCAGAGATAATAGTTTCGTCTCCACCGCCGAAATCGTCTCCATATTCAAAATCAACACCATTACTGTGAAGTATTTTTACTGCCTCGTCATACGTGATTTTCGGAAAAGGTGGAGTTACTTTTTCAAGTTTACTGGTATCTCTTTCCAGTTTTTTCAATTCTTCCTGTCTGTTTTCCAGGACTCGCCGTACAATAAAAGATACAAACTCTTCGGCCAATTTCATATTATCGTCCAGATCTGCCCATGCTACTTCTGGCTCAATCATCCAGAATTCCGTAAGATGGCGTCGTGTTTTTGACTTCTCAGCACGGAAAGTGGGACCAAAACAATATACTTTACCAAATGCACCAATTGAGGCTTCACTGTACAGTTGGCCACTCTGGGTGAGATATGCCTTTTGTCCGAAATAATCGGTTTCGAAAAGTGTAGTTGTCCCTTCGCATGCCGCAGGTGTGAAAATAGGTGTGTCCACCAGTGTGAATCCACGTTCGTCAAAGAAATTCCGGCAAGCTTTAATAATTTCATGACGTATTTTCAATATTGCTACTTGTCGGGACGAACGGAGCCAGAGATGGCGATGATCCATTAAAAAAGCAGTCCCGTGTTCCTTTGGTGTTATTGGATAATCCCTGGCCAATTGCTGTATCTGAATTTCTTTTACCTGAAGTTCGTACCCCCCTGGTGCTCGTTTATCGGGTGAAATAACTCCTATGACAGAGAGGGAAGATTCCTGAGTAATTTCTTCTGCTGCCTGAAATGTTTTCTCTGATACATCTTTTTTAGAAACTACACACTGAATCAGTCCGGTTCCGTCTCTCACCAGAAGAAACCAGAGTTTTCCGCTCGATCTTTTGTTATAAAGCCATCCCCTGATTGTGACTTCTTTACTTTCGTGTTTCGAAACGTCTGCAATATATACTTTTTCCATTAGACCACCTTTGTTTAAATTTTTACCAGGCTTTTGTAAATTTTTACCATATGTGATAAAATAACAGATTTACAAAAGTTCAGTATTTATCCCCAATCTTCAACTTTTGGATTTCGTGTCATTAAATCGTAGACTGCCTTTTTTGGTTTTTTCCCTTCAAAAAGAACTCGGTAAACTTCTCTTGTAATTGGCATTTCAACATTGTAATTTTTTGATAAATCATTAGCAGAGCGTGTTGTTTTGACTCCTTCTGCAATCATAACCATGCCGTCCAGCACCTCATGTAGAGATTTACCTTTACCAAGTTGTTCTCCCACGTATCGGTTCCTGCTGTGGCGACTTGTGCAGGTAACTATCAGGTCTCCAATGCCGGATAACCCGGCAAAAGTCAAAGAGTTTGCCCCCATGGCAGTACCAAGTCGTGTAATTTCTACTATTCCTCTTGTCATCAACGCTGCTTTAGTGTTGTCACCGAAACCCACCCCATCGCTGATACCAGCTGCAATAGCAATGATATTTTTAAGTGCTCCACCAAGCTCTACTCCGATTACGTCTTTACTTGTGTAGACGCGAAAAGTTGGACACATGAAGATCTTTTGGACCTGATTTGCTGATTTGTCACTTACAGAGGCAGCCACCACCACTGTAGGGATTTTTCTGCTAACTTCCTCAGCATGACTCGGACCGGATAAAACAACTATTCTTTCCTCTGGAAAGTTTGGCAGCGTTTCCAAAATAACTTGCGACATTCTGAGAAGGGTATTATTTTCGATTCCTTTACTGCAGCTTACAATAAGAGAGTTATCAAGTTCTAATTTTGAGATTTTTTCTCCAACGGATCGAACGACGTGCGAGGGGAGTGTAAATAAAATGAAATCTTTTTTTTCAACTGCCTCTTCAAGATCAGATGTAATTTTTATTTTCTTCGGGATATTCACTCCTGGCAGGAAATCCCGATTTTCCCTGGTTCTGGATAGTTCAAGTGCAACATCTGAACGGTATTCCCAGAGATGGACACTGTGTCCATTCGACTCAAGCAAAATAGCAAGAGCAGTTCCCCAACCTCCAGCTCCAAGGATACCTATTTTGGCCTTCACTGAAATTATCTCCTTTTTTGCTGGTATTGTTAATGAGCGATCAAAACAATCCTATCCTCACAACAATAAATTTTGCGGAGAATGTTTATCATCTACTCCCAAACCTGTTTTCCTCACCCTTAATAAGTCTAAAAATATTGGAGCGGTGAGTTACAATAATTAACAAGGCTATTAAAATTCCCATAATAATAAGGGAATTAGAAATGTGTTTGTTTAAAAGTTTCTTTTCAATAATAAGCATTATAGGAAAAAGAATACCAGCACTTATTGAGCCAATTGATACGATTCTTGTTGTAAAAACTAAAATTATCCATATTACCCCGGATGCCCCAGAGGCTATTGGAGCAAGCGCGAGGAGAACCCCAAAAGCTGTTCCCACTCCTTTCCCGCCTTTAAAACCTGCAAATATTGTCCATATGTGTCCTATAATAGCGGATGCTCCTGCTGCAATACGGATCAATGTGAGATCCAAAGAAACTTGGTTTGTACCGATCTTAGATATTAAAAGAGTAGCCACCACACCCTTGCCGATATCAACCAAAACCACAACTAAAGCAGGTTTCCATCCCATCACACGGTAAACATTGGTAGCACCTGCATTTCCACTCCCGTGATTGCGTATGTCGTCTTTCAATATCAATTTTCCTGCAATTATAGCAGTGGGGAAAGAGCCAACAAGATAGCTCAGTGTTATGATTATGAGAAGTGAAACCATTGAGATTCTCCTGTTGAAGTTTTCTACTAAGTTAATAAATTATAAAAAGAATTTCAATTATAAATCTAATGAGATTAAATAGTAAATAGTAGTAGTGAAAAAATCCCTTATAAATGGGAGAAGTGAAAACGGTTTTAATTGTTCCTTTGGCTTCAGTCCGAATTTGATTTCGTAGTTGGGATTGATGAGATAAAGAATTTTTTTATCAATTTTGTATCCAGTCTTTTTAACAATTTTTTCAAATCTCTCTATGGTTATTCCTGTTGTTTTTGTTTCCAGGAGACCTTTGATTTTGTCTTCTTTTTCCCCAAATATTTTAAGAATCGATTGATAAAGAGGAGTTGGTAAGAGATGGAAATATGGAAGTTTTGATAGAACTTTACTTTCACACATTTGTTGATGACCCCCAAAGGGACTTAACCATGGGGGAAATCCTACAAAAAATTTTCCGCTGTTTTTTAAAAATTTTTTTACGTAATCTAAAAATTTTTTCTGGTTGTGAATATGTTCTAAAACATCTCTTGTAACGATCAAATCAAATTTTCCCAAGTTGTCAATATTATATATATCCTCGCAGATTAAATTTAAATTAGAAATATGTTTATGGCCTTTGAAAAACTTATGTGCATTTTCAACCTTCCCTTTAGATAAATCCACGCCTGTAACTTTACAACCCATATCTAAAAATGGCTTCATATTGCCGCCTTCCCCGCATCCGATTTCTAATACTGAAGTAATATTACTGATAGGTGTTACTTCCTTAATGAAAGGAATAACATATTTCTCCGTTGTGTAACATTGTTCTTGAAAATATTTGAATCTATTTATGTGTCGGTCCTGCATTGTAGTGCCTCAATTGTTAGTTTTCCCCATGCAAATGAAATCATAGATGCGGTTACATTACCAAGTACAATACCCCACCATACACCAACGATTCCAAATTTCAGAAGTATCCCGAAAAGATAACTGAAAAATATTTGCATGATGATCGTTCTAAGAATAGTAACAGCCAGGGCGTTTTCACCTCTGCCAATTCCTTGAAACATCGCCGAGGTTAACATTCCAAAGGGAACAGTTGGAAGAAACCATACCAAACTATGAAAAGCTTTGATCAAATCTCCTGATATATGGGTTGCTCCTTTTGAATAAGTAAACAAATAAGAAAGCTGCGGCGCAAGAAGCATAATCAGGACAACAACACCGAATTCGATACCAGATCCTATTTTTATCCCAAATAGATAGCCCGTCTTTAGTTTTTCAATATCGTGGGCACCATAAGCTGCTGCTGTAACTGCGGTAACACCAGTAGCAATTCCTAGCAGGGGTACTATGCCGAGCATCATGATTCGCCAGGCACTTGTGAATACTGCAATTCCATCGGTTCCTCCTGCTTTAACAATTATGACATTCACACCAAACATTGCCAGAGCCATTGAAAGTTGAGCAAAAGAAGATGGAATTCCAACTCTGAGGATTTCCTTTATGATATTTTTGTTAAATTTGAAAGGGATAAATCCAATATCAACATAGGTATTTTTTCTTATAAAAAGCCAGAATATCATCAAGGTCGAAGTGACGCAAATGGAAACAAAAGTGGCCCATGCAGCCCCAGCAATACCCATTTTTAATTTGTAGATAAAAATTGGGTCAAGAATGATGTTTAATATTGATCCCAATAACATGGCGTACATTGCTCGTTTGGTATCACCTTCTCCCCTGAGAATCCCACTGGCGATGTTTGTGAATACTAATATAACTGAGCCACCAACAAGAATACGAGCGTAACTAACAACTAATTTAATAACCTTTCCCTTAGCTCCAATTAGAGTAAATATATGCTCAAGAAACGGAAACGTAAGGCAGGTGAGTAATACACCTGTAATAATGCCGATTACAAGGGTATGAGTTGCAGCAGAATCGGCCATCCTTTTGTTCCTGGCTCCAATTTTCCGCGATATTGCTGAACTACCTCCAACTCCAATTCCAACAGCTAAGGATATTATAATCATGAATAGAGGGAAGAATAGGCCAATTGCAGCTAAACTGTCCGACCCCAAACCAGCTACCCAGATTCCATCTACAATATTGTAGAAAGACTGAACGAGCATTCCGATAATCATTGGTCCGGATAATCTGAGCACAGCCTTTTTAGGATCACCTATTAGGGTTCTAACGCCTTGTGTTAATTCCTCAGTCACTTAACTTTTTGGTACCGCCATTACAGTTTACTTGCTGTCTCAAAGCCATCTCTGATAGCATCCTGAGCCTTGCCGACTTTTTTAGCATCACCCACAACATGCAAAGGGATTTTGTCCTTCAATTTAGATTCAAGTGGATTGTAGCTTTTCATTCCTGCAGCAACGATGATATGATCAACGTTTTCTATTACAATTTGTTTTTCACCTTCGATAAAAACTTTTTTCCCCGCCACTTTTGTAACACGGGAATTGAGATATACAGGCACATTTTGTTGTTTGAGAGATTTTAGAGTAAGAGCCTTTTCTATCATTTCCATCCCCCTTGCCATCTCACCAAACATTTCCACAATAATAACTTCATTATTTCTTTTCAGCAGCTTATGTGCAATTTCAATTCCGATGAGACCGCCGCCTATAATTACAACTTTTTTATTCTGGAATAGGTTTTCGTCTGAAAGTACCTCAGCCCAGAAATATTTTGTAAGACCTTCTATTCTGGGAATAGCTGGTTCAGCTCCTGTAGCGAGTATAACTTCATCATACTTATTGGTTAAGATATCCTCTCCATTAACCTCTTTATAAACTACTGGTATCCCATAGTTTTTTAACTCATCTTTATAATAGTCTACCAGTTTTGAAAGAGTGTCTTTGTTGGGAGGTAGAGAGGCAAGGTTGAATTGGCCCCCTAATTTATCTTTCTCGTAAAGAGTAACTTTGTGCCCTCTTTTTGTTAAAGTTAATGCCGCTTCCATTCCAGCAAGACCACCGCCCACAACGGTATAATTTTTGGGGTGTTCTGTTTTTCCTAACTCAAACAAATCATTTCCGACCAGAGGGTTAACAACGCAGCTTAATCCTTCTCCTGATTTTACACCTCCCAGGCATCCATCACTGCATGCCAGACATGGCCGTGCTTTTTCTTTAATTTCACCAAGATATTTTCCCACGAATTCTGGGTCGGCAACCAGCGCTCTGCCTACAGCTATATAGTCGGCTGAAAATTCAGACTTTAACTTTTCGATAGTACTAAAAGTGTTTATCCTGCCAACAAAGATTACAGGTATGTTTATATTCTTTTTTATTTCCTTAGCCATTTCCCATGTTTTCCCTTTTGGAATAAACATGTGTTGAAAAAACCATGGTGGTGTTGAACATACACTGCCTGCGGATACGTGTATTGCATCAGCGCC
>CAYYPT010000086.1:9347-11354 GCA_964473625.1 uncultured bacterium
CCTGTTTTTTCTGCACGTTTGGCAGATTCAATAAACAGTTTTATAACATCTTCCATGTCTTTTTCGTTCATTTTCTTTGGCACTGCTCCGCCGTTTTCACAGGGTTTGTCGGTAGAAGATATAAAATAGTTTCCCGGGATCTTTGGATTTGCCATTCTGCCGGGATGATTAAGATGGGCAATTACTTTTGTCCCTGATGCATGGATAAGATCAACTAACTTTTTTAATCCCTCTATCTTATCATCATTATCCATTCCCAATTGTGTGGGAATTTCACGTAATCCTTTATCTATGTAAAGAGGTTCAAGGGTGATGGCTCCTAAATGTTTACTCCTAGCCGAGTAAAAAG
This sequence comes from uncultured bacterium, assembly GCA_964473625.1. Taxonomy (GTDB): domain Bacteria; phylum Zhuqueibacterota; class QNDG01; order QNDG01; family DSAB01; genus CAYYPT01. Next base: position 9,697 of record CAYYPT010000086.1, read on the forward strand.
AAATGTGTTTTTCGGTAACGTGTCCGCTGTCATCACTGTATCCTAATTTTATTGGAGCAAAGATAAACTGGTTTTTTAACTGAAACATTTTTTGCCTCCTGTTCGATCATATTCTTCTTCTAACTTTTCAATAAGTTTCTTAACGGAAATGATTTTATTTACACGCCAGGCATTTGCACCGGCAAAAGCGAATCCATCTTTGAGATTTCCTTTTTTAGCATTGGTTAACGCAAGTGCAATGCAGTATGGAGATTTTTTATAATCACAAGTTTTCAAACATTTCCACGGACATTTAATAGGTTTTTTAATCCCTGCTGATACATCATCTAAAAACTTATTTCGAATCGCTCTTCCAGGTAATCCGACAGGGCTGTTAATCTTGATAATATCTTCTTTTTTGCATTTTATATAAGCTTCTTTAAATTCTATTGATGCGTCGCATTCATAAGTTCCGACAAATCTTGTCGCCATCTGGACTCCCTGCACACCTGATTGGAGAGTCCTGTAGATATCAGCACCTGTGAATATACCACCCGCAGCAATTACCGGGATATTTTTATTGAAACGCTGTTCATAAGATTTTGTTACAGAGATTACTTCAGGTATTATTCTCTCTAAGGTATAATCAGGATCGTCAATTTGTTCTTTTTTAAATCCAAGATGTCCGCCGGCCAGCGGTCCTTCAACAACAACACCATCGGGTAAAAGACTATAACGTTTTGCCCAATATTTAAATATGAGTTCTGCAGCTCTTGCAGAGGAAACTATAGGAATAAATTTTGTTTTATTTTTCCCTCTTTTGTCTTGGAGTACTGTTTCAGGAATTTTCAGAGGAAGTCCGGCACCCGAAATAATAATATCAGCGCCTTCTTCAACCGCTATGTTTAAGTGATCATAGTAATCTGAGAGGGCTACCATTATATTTATTCCAATGATTCCGTTTGTCATTTTGCGTGCTTTTCTTATTTCCTTGCGTAAAGCTCTTTTGTTTGCTTCTCTGAAATTTTTGGCAAAATCAGGTTCCAGCATACCAATTCCTGCAGAGGAAATAACTCCAATACCTCCCTCATTTGCAACAGCCGCGGCTAAACCTGATAAAGAGATACCAACACCCATACCACCCAGAATAATCGGTATGCGAGTTTTGAGATTACCTATTTTTAATTTTGGCATTTTATTTGTGATCACGTCCATTCCTTTCTTGGTTTTCTGTTTGTAGGATTCTTTTATTACCGTAAGGCAGATTGAATAAAGAAAAATCTCCTTGCGAATATTTTTAAATACTGTTACCTCCTTGTTCTTTCGATTGAATACTTAATGGCTTTATCAAGTTCGTCCGGAACATCTGTACCAATTCGGTGTCTGGCTCCAGATTTCATTCTAATTTCCACAGCATGAAAACCAGAAACGTTATAAAGCCAGCCGTGAGGAGTGCGGTGGAGTCCCCAGCCATAGTACCATGGATTTTTTACAATATGGCATGATTCAATATCACTTAGTGGAAATTTCTTTTTGATAATCCCTATCCCAAATCGAATTTCAAGAGTATCCTGATGAATTATTACAGTTAACGAGGCAAATAATACTGTTAATATCCCAATGAAAACCAGAACTGCACACAAAATCCAGTCCAGGTTGTGAGAAAGCATGGGATATGT
>CAYYPT010000087.1:0-4979 GCA_964473625.1 uncultured bacterium
AAAGATAGACTACGCACGTAGTGGTCTTTAGGGTCGTGCTTCCGGACGTGGGTTCAATTCCCACCGTCTCCACTAAAGTTTTTCTTAGGGGGAAAGGGCTTTAACTCTTTTCCCTTTTTTACTAAATCGTATCAGATATAAATCTTCGTTTGTCTACAATAACTTTGAGGAAATATTGACACAAAAACGGGATCGGTGGCAGAGTCGCACATCGTTCATTATGGCTGCAATAGGTTCGGCCGTGGGATTGGGTAATGTCTGGCGGTTTCCCTACATCGCTTACCAGAGTGGTGGGGGTGCCTTTCTTATTCCCTATTTCGTGGCACTCTTTACTGCAGGAATTCCGATGCTCATACTCGAAATGGGTCTCGGCCAACGGATGCAACAGGGTGCACCTGGTGCTTTTGGCTCTATACGAAAAGGTCTACAGTGGTTCGGCTGGTGGGCAGTGGGTTTAAGTGCTGGAATCGTTATTTATTATTCGACAATCCTTTCTTGGTCTTGGGTCTATCTCTGGCATTCACTCAAATTGGCTTGGGGACATCAACCCGAACACTTCTTCATTAAGGAAGTTCTTCAGCGTTCGAGTGGACCCAATGAGATTGGTGCTCCTCTGTGGTATTTAGTTGTAGGTATGGCGTTGACTTGGATGACAATCTATTTGATTCTGCGCAAAGGAGTTCGCAATGTAAGCAAAGTTGTACTCATTACTGTACCTCTACCCACTTTTCTACTTGGAGTTCTCTTGGTCCGAGGACTAACTTTACCTGGAGCTGTCGAAGGACTTAGTTACTATTTAACACCTGATTTTTCTAAACTCGCTACACCCAGTATTTGGCTCCGTGCTTATGGACAAATATTCTTCTCCCTCAGTCTTGCCTCTGGTGTCATGATTGGTTACGGGTCATACCTCGGACACAAAGCTGAAATCACTAACAGTGCCTTAATCACAGGCCTTGCGAATTGTGGCACAAGTTTCTTCGCAGGATTTGCGGTTTTTTCTATGCTCGGTTACCTTGCTAAAGTTCAGGGTCTCCCTGTGCCCGACGTTACTACAAGCGGTACAGGACTCGCTTTTGTGGCCTATCCAACTGCAATTACCAAACTCCCTGCCTTGAATAGTATGTTCGGTATTATCTTTTTTATAACACTTCTTACACTTGGAATTGACTCAGCCTTTGCGCTCCAAGAGGCCTTTACAACAGGACTTCACGACAAGTGGGGTATATCCCCAGAAAAGCTTGCCTTGGGTTTTGTTCTTGTAGCTTTCCCCATCTCTTTGATATTCACAACAAGGGGAGGATTTTACTGGTTCGACATCGTGGACAAGTACATTTGTGATTTTGGTCTTGTCACTGCTGGACTGATGCAGTGTTTTTCTGTTGGTTATTTGTACGATGTCCAAAATTTTCGGCAGCATTTGAACAGCATTTCTGAGGTCCATCTCGGCAATTGGTGGATTATAACTCTAAAATACGTTACTTCTGTAGTACTGTTTATCATTCTTGTTGTTAATTTGCGTAACGAAATCTTAAAAACCTACGGTGGTTATCCAAGGTGGGCAACGCTAATCGGAGGCTGGGGTGTTTTGGTTTTCCTGGGAATCCTCGGCTATGTCTTATGGCGTATACCATACAGGAGAAAGATATAGAGAAAAGGATTTTTAATGTCCCTTTCAGCTTGGATTATGTTGGCTTTCGGATGTTTGGTCTTATATGGTGGGCTTGCTATTTGCATTGCTATTGCCCGGCGAAATTCCCGAAAAAAACGAAAAAAAAACTAGTAATCAAATAAATTACTGTTTTCATCTTTGGACTTTTTGTTATTGATTTGAGGGCAATAGAAGATGTTCGAGACAGTTTTTAAAACCATCGTTGAGAGAGCAAATCATTTTATCTGGGAGTTTCCAACAACATTCCCCTGGTTGGTGATTCTGTTACTTGGATCGGGTATTTTTATCACTTTCCGGATGGGGTGGATCAACATTCGCCAATTCGGTCATGCTATAAATGTTATTCGCGGTCGTTACGATAACCCAAAAGATGCCGGGGACATCAACCATTTTCAAGCACTCACCACTGCTCTTTCTGCTACTGTTGGCATTGGTAATATTGCCGGTGTAGCAACTGCAATTCACTACGGCGGTCCAGGAACAATTTTCTGGTTGTGGATATCAGGAATTTTTGGTATGTCTCTAAAATATGCTGAATGTACCCTATCTATGAATTACAGAACTTTTGATGAAAAGGGGAATGCCTCTGGCGGACCGATGTACTATACTATATTGAAAGAGGTTTGGGCAAATCATGGAAATGGATGGGTGTAATATTCGCTACCTTGGCTGTTGTGAGTTCTTTCGGAATCGGATGCATGAATCAATCTAACACAGTAGCTGTGAGTGCGGCTAGTGACTTTCGTGCTCCGGATTGGCTGGTTGGACTGATACTGGCATTTCTCGTAGGATTAGTTATCTTGGGAGGAATCAAACGCATTGGTGCTGTGTCTTCCAAACTAATGCCTGCTATGGCTGTCCTATACGTTGTAAGTGCTATATATATTCTACTGAGTCATCCTGCTAAACTACCAGGTTTGTTTACTCTCATCATTGCAGAAGCATGGAGACCTAAAGCTGCCTTCGGAGGAACAGCTGCTGGTGTCTGGCATTTGACCCTTCTGTGGGGAATCAAGCGAGCTCTTTTCTCCAATGAAGCAGGGATGGGAAGCGCACCTATTGCCCATGCAGCTGCAAAAACGAAAGAGCCGGTAAGAGAAGGTGTGGTGGCTATGGTGGGTCCCTTCGTTGACACCCTACTTATCTGTACGCTCACCGGGCTGGTGATTATTGCAACCGGTGTTTGGAATCAAAAAAAGGACGATCTTAGAGCTCTCAGCACAAATAAGATCTCTGTTTATGCTGATCCTGGTCACAAAGTAGACGATATATATCTCCACAAATCCGTTGCTTCACTGAAACTCTTTAAAGGAACAACTGTTGTCGAGAATGGAAAAGCCGAGGGAATACTCTTTGAAGTAAACGATGGATTCGTTGATAATCCAGTACTTATTAAGAACGGTAACCATTATTCTGGAAACTTTATACTTGACGGCAACACAATAAAAAATGATAAAGGTGAAATACTCAAATTACATATCAAGGGAAAAATGTTACAGAATAGTTCTGCTCTCACAGCGTGGGCATTCTATAAGGGGTTCATCCATGTTGGGCATTTCGGGAATCTTATAGTAACAATTTGTGTGTTCCTTTTTGGCTTATCTACGATGATCTCGTGGTCGTATTACGGAGACCGTTGTGTGGAGTACTTGCTCGGTGTAAAATATGTTATAGTATATCGTGCAATTTATGTTTGTTTTGTATATTTGGGAGCTGTCCTTGCCCTAGAAACAGTCTGGGCATATGGAGACATGGCTCTGGGATTGATGGCTGTGCCTAATTTAATAGCGGTTTTGCTTCTTTCTCCAAAAGTAGCCAAATTAACAAAAGATTACTTTTCACGAGAACATAAAATGTACAAATGAGTTAGACAAGGAATAACTCTATGGCAAAAAAACGAGGAAGCTTTGGACATCTTGGTTTTATACTTGCTGCGGGTGGTTCAGCTGTTGGTCTGGGGAATATCTGGAAGTTTCCCTATATTACTTATGAAAATCATGGAGGTTCATTTGTATTAGTATATCTTTTAAGCGTCCTTGTGGTAGGCTTTCCCATTATGATGGCAGAAATTGTTATTGGACGCTCAACACAAAAAAGCCCTGTTGGTGCATTTCTCAAACTTGGAAATCCTGCATGGAGCCTCGTGGGATGGCTTGGTATTGGTGCTGGTTTTGTTATTCTCTCTTACTACAGTGTGGTAGCAGGCTGGACAGTTCAATATTTTTCCAAATGTTTGGTCTGGTCTATTCGAGGATTCACACCTCATGATGCAGCCACACTTGGCAGTAACTTCAACAGTTTTTTGGCAAACGGGCCCGCTCAGATTTTATTTCATGGTCTTTTTATGACTTTCACTGTACTCGTTGTAGTTTTTGGTATCAAGAATGGCATTGAGAGAATTACCAAAATTCTCATGCCCATTCTTTTCCTCATTTTGCTTATATTGGTGGTAAATTCTTTCTGGGTGTCTGGATTTAAAAAAGCAATAGCCTTCATGTTTACTCCAACTAAAATTCGACCTGACGGCATCCTTGAAGCAGTAGGGCATTCTTTCTTTACCCTGAGCCTTGGTATGGGTGCAATTATTACTTACGGCAGTTATATGACAAAAAAAGAATCTATCCCAAAAGCTGCCGGTATGGTCTGCATCATGGATACGTTGATTGCTTTAATGGCATGTGTTGTCATGTATTCGATTATTTTCACTATCCCTGAAGCTCAACGGGCAAGTGAGTATTCAAAAAGCATTGTCATTATGTTTACTACACTCCCTAAAATGTTTTACAACCTTCCAGGTGGTACCATTTTAGCACCTCTCTTTTACCTTTTAGTTGCTCTGGCGGCACTGACGTCTACAATTTCTCTATTAGAGGTAGTTGTTTCTTATTTTATTGACCAGTTAAACTGGCCTAGAACTAAAGCAACAATTTTAATGGGATTTGCCATTTTCTCTTTTGGTATTCTTTCTGCGTTATCGTTGGGGAGTGTGAAACAGTTAAGTAATTGGAATCCGCTTGGTGGGAAATCACAAGGGGTATTTGATACTTTCGACTATCTGGCTTCTAACTGGTTTTTACCAGTAGGGGGTATTTTCATTGCAATCTTTGTGGGATGGGTTCTTAAAAAAGTATTTACTAAAAAGGAACTTGAAGAAGGCCATGGGCGCTTTCCCTTTCACACCGTATGGAAGTTTCTTCTTCGTTTTATTGATCCAATAGCTGTAGGATGGATTATATATGCTGTAATCTTTCTTGGAAAAACGTTTAACTAAATGCTGGCTAAGCTTCGCCTCTCCGTAATATGACAC
>CAYYPT010000087.1:5079-11053 GCA_964473625.1 uncultured bacterium
AAAACTTGACTCAAAATTTAAGATCTTTATCCGATAGAAAGTTTAAAGCGGGCAGTCTCTGTAAATTTTAAGGAGGTACTTGGATGGCTCGAGAAAGATGGGACAGGAGAGCAGCTTTCATAATGGCTGCAATAGGTTCGGCTATTGGTCTCGGAAATGTTTGGAGATTCCCTTACATGGCATACGCCAACGGAGGGGGAGCATTTTTTATTCCTTACCTGATTGCGCTAATTACTACAGGCATTCCTTTAGTTGCACTTGAATTCTATCTTGGAAACCGTTATCAAAAAGGACCGACAGAAGCGTATAATTTTGTTCATAAAAACACAAATTATATTGGATGGTTTGCAATCGGAACAACCATAATGATCACTATATACTATGCGGTGATCATGGCATGGGCAGTAAATTACCTGTTTTATTCAATAGGAGTAAAATGGGTAGGCAACGAAAGTGATTTTTTCTACCACACTGTACTTGGTATTTCAGGTAGAATTGGGACACTGGGGGGCATTCAACTCCCACTGGTGATTGCTAATCTTTTAACCTGGTTAGTAATCTTCCTGATTATTTTCAAGGGTATTAAAGTTGTTGGTAAAGTCGTGAACTGGACTGTTGGACTGCCCTGGGTGTTGTTGCTGATACTCATCATTCGTGGTATTACCTTGAAAGGAGCAGGCACTGGACTGAACTTCTACCTCAAACCCGATTTTTCCCAACTGTTGAACCCCAATGTTTGGCTTGGGGCCTACGGCCAGATATTTTTTACACTTTCCCTCGGATTCGGTGTCATGATTGCTTATGCCTCTTATTTACCTAAGAAATCAGATATCAACACCAATGCATGGCTGGTCTCATTTGCAAATTGTGCTACTTCTTACTTTGCCGGGTTTGCTGTTTTCTCTGTATTAGGGTATCTTGCATTTCAGACTAATCAACCGATAAACGAAGTGATTAAGGCTGGTCCGGGGTTAGCTTTTGTGGTATATCCAACTGCAATCGGAACATTACCAGGTGGTATTATTACGCAATCTCTTTTCGGAATAATGTTCTTCTTAATGTTGTTTACACTGGGCATTGATTCTGCCTTCTCATTTGTAGAAACATTTGTGACGGGATTAAAGGATTCATTCAAAATTGACAGAGAAAAGGCTTCTTTCTGGGTTTGTCTGGTTGGATTTTTAGCTGGTCTATTATACACATCAAAAGCCGGGTATTACTGGTTAGATGTTGTCGACCATTGGATGAATTGGGGGCTGGTAATCGTCGGCTTATTAGAAGCAATTCTCATCGGTTGGTTCTTTGATGTCCGGAGAGTAGCAAGCGATATTGATTCCACTTCGGAAATAAAGTTTGGGAAACTATGGATTGTTTCTGTGAAGTATATTACACCGATTGTTTTACTAATAACTATCATAACGAGCATTGTAAAGGAGATTAACTCTCCCTACGAGACCTATCCTATTTGGTCACTGATGGTAGGTGGTTGGTTTTTATTGATAAGTTTGATGTATTTCGCAATAGCAATACAGAATAAGAACAATTTCCGTTCAATGAAAAATAAACTCCTCAAGTTTTTAGGCTGGTTTATTTCTTATGTCGGATTTGTCTTGGCGTTCTACCAATTTTACAATTCCTCAGGCAAATTAACACCTGTCGTTACTCTTGTGGTATCAATTGTTATTGCATTTTTTACCTTTGTTTTTGGTAAGGGCAAAAAAGAAAATATTGAAAAAGTAAGTTAGGAGTTTTATTATGAGTGCATTGGCAACCGTAATGGGAGTCATTATTTTTATTGTTCTTTTTGGCGGTGTTTTTTGGGGGGTACTGAAAATAAAAAAATAATAGGACGAATTACATCAATAATCTGAGCAAGATACTTTCTTTTGGGATCATCATAGATAAAAGCCAACCGTGTACCAGCATGGAGTTAACCAAAAGGCTCTACTTATAGAAATATTTTATCTTGACTTTTAGCAAAAAGTTCGGATTCCTCACTATCAAATATTCTTAATAAATTAAAAATAGGAGAGATTCGATGAGCGAGATTGAAGTCAACCTTACCCTTAAGATAGATACTCAAGATACCTAAGTATCTCAGGTATCAAAATGAATCCATGCAGTCTGCAATTAGTCTTGGGAAAATCTTCTCACCGAAGGAATGGTTCAACAATTCTGTATCTTTCACGGCAAAAAAATTTTCCATTTATCCTTTATCAAGATGGTCTTAGGAAGAATTGGAATTATATTTGATAGAGGTAAAAATCACCATCCGGAAACTGTTTTGTTGAGAATATCAACAGATAGTTTATCTATAGCTTCTCTGATGCCCTCGTCGCGGTTGTCTGTATAATCTCCCCACTGGCTCCAGGTCGCCTGCCAGATGGTTTTTCTTTTTTTTAAATCTACAAATGAGACATCTACTGTTATGGTTACCCGAAAACTTGAAGCCTTTTCATCTTTGTTATATTGACCAGCACGATCTACTACACGAAGAATTTTCCCTTTTATGATTGAATCTGCACTGCGGTTTTGAGTGATCTTAAGTGTATTGTCATGAGTAATCTTTTCAATTACACCGTCTGTTAATTCTTGATCTATTCCGAATTCTGGAGTTTCGTTTTCAAACAGTGGAACAGCTACTGTTTTAATATGAGACGGTAGGTTTGAACCAGAGAAAGAATAGATACCACACCCCCAAATGATCAGCAAGCTTCCTATAAAGAACAGTGATAAGAAAACGAATTTTTTATGATTACTCTTCAATATTATATTCCTTTAATTTTCTGTAAAGTGTTCTCTCACCAATTCCAAGGGCTTTAGCGGCTTTGCGTCTATTCCCTTTGTAATATTTGAGTGCTTTTTCTATTTGTATTTTCTCTATTTTTCTCAATGCAAATATTTCTTCACTTCCAGATTGTTCTGTTTTGGGTCGTATTTCATTTTGGATTGGCAAATTGAAATTGTTTCCTCTAAGTATTTGCGAAGTGTTTCCAAGAATAAAAGAACGGAGTTCCTCAATCATCATTTTTATATCGAGCAAAGTTCTATAGATAAGTTCTCGTTCAGCCTGATCAGTAGTTTTGTGAACAATTACTGGCAGGTTAGGACTGGGTTCAACTTTTTCACCGATATGTTTTTCTAATGTTGATCGATCTATCAAACCGCCTTTTTCTAGTATGATAATCCGTTCGATAAGATTTCTTAGTTCTCGTATGTTCCCCGGCCATGAACAATTTTCCATAAATTTGAATGCATCTTCAGTGAACCCCTGAAATGAGATATTATTGGTGAGACAAACTTCTTCTGCAAAGTGAATAGCTAAAAGGCGAATGTCCTCTTTTCTTTTTCTGAGAGGTGGAATAAAAATTCTAACTGCATTAAGTCGATAAAAAAGGTCTTTTCTAAATTCTCCTTTATTCACAGCTATTTCTAAATCTTTGTTAGTAGCTGCCAGAACTCTTACATCAACTCGGATGGTTCTTGTTCCTCCAACTCGCATGAATTCTTTTTCTTCCAGAACACGAAGAAGTTTTACCTGAGTTCCCAGGGGCATTTCTCCAATTTCATCTAAAAATATTGTTCCTCTGTCTGCCAGTTCAAAATATCCTTTTCTTGTTTCTACCGCACCTGTGAAAGAACCTTTTTCATGACCAAATAGTTCGCTTTCAAGAATTCCTTCGGGAATTGCGCCGCAATTTACAGTGAAGAGAGGTTTGTCTTTTCTGGGGCTGAGTTTGTGAATTGCTCTTGCAACCATTTCTTTGCCAGTACCGCTTTCACCTGTAATAAGCACAGTGATATTTGTTGGGGCCACTTGTTTAATGCTTTCCAGAACCTGTAGAAAAGATTCAGACTTTCCTATCAACCCCAGACTTTCCGGTAGTTTATTTCCCCTCTCTGTGTTTTTCTCCTCTATCATTTAGACCTCGAGCTCATATTTATGAAATGGAACTACTATATTTTTTACTACCGATTGTTCTGGAAAAATTCTACTGTACGCTTTAGTCCTTCTTCTAAATCAACTTCTGGTTTCCATCCCAGCATTTCTTCTGCCTTTTTAAAGCTGATTACGCTTCTTCTTTGTTCTCCTTTTTTGGCTGGTCCGTGATTCTCCTCGGCATTTCTATTAGTGAGTTTATTGAGAAGTTGAAAAATACTATTAACATCTGTTTCAATGCCTGTTCCAATGTTGAAAATTTCATTCTTATTAAATGTTAGTGCTTTTAAGTTTGCCCGTACTACGTCACCAACGTATACGTAATCTCGTGTTTGTTTTCCGTCACCATTAATTATTGGCTGTTCTCCTGAAAGTAATTTATGGGTGAAGATAGCAACAACACCAGCTTCGCCCAGCGGATTCTGGCGAGGTCCATAGACGTTTGAGTAGCGCAGAACTACGTAATTTAATCCAAATTCATGTTCATAATAAAAAAGATATTTTTCTGTAGTGAGTTTTGTGATACCGTATGGAGAAAGGGGGTTTGTTGGATGAGTTTCATCGCATGGGAAGACCTTTTGCTCTCCATATACTGCTCCCCCTGTGGAAGCAAAAAGAACCTTTTTTACCCCGAAACGAATCCCGAGCTGGAGTAAATTCAATGTTCCAAGAATATTTGTTTCAGCATCGAAAATGGGATCCGCTACAGACATTCGAACATCCATCTGTGCTGCGTGGTGACAGATTATATCGGGTTTTTCCTGTTCAAAAACTTTTTCCAGCTCTTTAGCTTTGATATCCATCAGATAAAACTTTGCTTCTGGATTTACGTTTTTCATCCGGCCCATTCTAAGGTTGTCTACAATTACAACTTCATAGCCTGCGTTGAGAAAACCATCAACGAGATGAGAACCAATAAATCCAGCGCCGCCTGTAACAAGTATTTTCAAAACTGTCCTCCTTAAGTCTGTTGCTCTTTTACAACTCTATTTTTCAGTGTCCCAAAACCCGTGATGGTAACCTCTATAACATCACCATGTTTTATTGGAGATACTCCCTGGGGTGTTCCTGTTGATATAATGTCACCCGGGGAAAGCGTCATAAATTTTGATATGTAAGAAATTATTTCTGGGATTTTAAAGATCATTTCCGAAGTAGAAGCTCGCTGATGTTCTTTCCCATTTATAGTAAGGCTGATTTCCAGTGCATGAGGGTCTGGTACTTCATCGGCAGGTATCAAGAATGGCCCAACAGGACAAAATGTATCAAAACTTTTTGATCTAAACCATGGATTGCTGTGAGCAAGGTCCTCTTTCTGCATTGCTCGAGCAGTAACATCATTTAGGATTGTGTAACCTGCTATATATGACATTGCTTCTTCCTCAGGGATATTTTTTCCTTTTTTACCGATAATTAGAGCCAGTTCTGCCTCATGATCAACCCTCTCATCAAGCCAGTGTGGGATAACAATATCTGCTTCGTGTGAAGTGATAGCAGACGGAGATTTTGCAAAAAAAATTGGTTCTTTTGGTATTTCATGTTTAAGTTCTTTGGCGTGGGCGCGATAATTCCTGCCCAATCCAATAATTTTGGTTGGTCTTTCAATTGGCGGATTATAACGAAATTCTGTAAGTCGTAGTCTTTCTTCTCTGGAGCGCACCCATGGGTCAGATAAGACTTTTTTTATCGTGTTTGCTGAACAGTATCCCATCTCAACGAGTACCTGAAGAAAATTAAGGGATACAGGCTGCCGTGCTCCTTTTGCATGCTGGTATGTGTCAAAGGCTTCAGTAAAATTGAAGATACCCTCTTTTGTTTCAACCCCTATACCTGTTTTTTCTTCCGTTGAAAAGGAAAAGAATTTCACTTTAAATCCCTCCGTGTTAAGAATCTTAGAGTTTATTTTATCTCTTGCCTATATATGATAATTATCTCTGCTGATTTTATCAAGATAAAAATAAAAATTAGTAAAAAATTTTGGGTTATTCCTAGAAACAAACGGCTGTTGTGGTTGATTGTATTTTTCAATATACA
>CAYYPT010000088.1:0-10770 GCA_964473625.1 uncultured bacterium
CTTTGGCAAATTTAGGGTGTGTACTCTATTATTAAACATAGGAGGACAATTATGCTGGAAAAGTTATTCAAGCTTGAAGAAAAAGGATCTACTGTTCGGGTAGAGTTGATGGCAGGTCTAACAACTTTCATGACAATGGCTTACATTATTTTTGTCAATCCCGCAGTTCTTTCTACTGATTTTACAGGCAACCCTACTGGTCTTTCCTCTGATGCTGTTATGTTGGCGACATGTCTGGCAGCTTCCATTGCAACAATATTGATGGGGCTTTACGCTAACTTTCCCATTGCTCAGGCTCCAGGGATGGGTGAAAATTTTTTCTTTGTTACCGTTGTAATGGCCGTGGCGGCTAAGGGTGTTACTAACTCCTGGCAGGTAGCATTGGGAATAGTCCTAATTTCTGGAATTATTTTCTTGATTCTTTCTTTATTAAAATTTCGTAGGGCTATTATCGATGCAGTAAGCCCCAGTCTTAAAAATGGAATCGCTGTGGGAATAGGTTTTTTCATTGCTTTTATTGGTCTCAAAAATGCCGGCGTTATTATCGCAACTCCTGGAACAGCAGTAAAGTTTAATACCCATATTTTACAAACAAATGTTCTTATATTTTTTGCTGGTCTTTTTCTTACAGCAGTTTTTCAGGTGAGAAAGATAAGAGGGAGTATTCTCTGGGGAATTTTATTTACTACCCTTCTTTCTTTGGCAGCAGGCCAGGTGAAATATGAAGGTATTTTAGGGCTGCCAAAGGAAAATGCCTTTTTCAAGTTTGATTTACTAACGGCTCTCAAATTTCAGTTTCTTCCATTTATAATTGTTTTTCTTTTCATGGACATGTTTGATACGGTTGGTACCCTTATAGGTGTTTCGGAACAAGCTGGATTTATAAAAGATAATAAACTTCCGAGAGCGAACCGTGCTTTGATTTCTGATGCGGTTGGTACTGTGGTTGGAGCCTGCACTGGAACAAGCACAGTGACTTCTTACATTGAGAGTGCTGTAGGTGTAGAGTATGGAGGACGAACAGGTTTAACCAGTGTAACGGTTGGTTTGCTTTTTCTTGTTGCTCTCTTTTTCAGCCCACTTGTTGGAATGGTTGGAAAATATCTTTCTATTACTGCACCTGCTCTTGTCATTGTGGGGTCTATGATGGTCAGGAATGTGAGCAAAATTGATTGGATTGATTATTCTGAGGCTATTCCAGCTTTTCTCATTATACTGGGAATTCCTCTGAGTTATAGTATAGCCGATGGTCTTGCAATGGGCTTCATTGCTTATCCTGTTATTAAACTGCTGACGGGAAAAGGCAAAGAAGTAAGCTGGCTGGTTTATTTAGTTGCGGCACTTTTTATTTTGAGATACACGTTAATAAAAATTTAAGATTAACTATAGCTTTCAGCTTTTCTCAGGATGAGGAACTTCTAACTAAACTTTGGCAAATTTAGGGTAGACGAGAGCCCCTGCTCTCGTCTACTGGGACAAAAATTCAGACGATTCATTACTGAAGAGAGCAAGTTACCCTTCAACAACGAATCCCCCTATAATCCCCCTTTGGCCAAGGGGGGATATTAAATGCCTCGCTCACACAAACACGCAAAGAATTTTTCCTGCAGAGGCTCTGCCTCTGTGCAGGCTAACCCGTACAAGATATTCTGCACCTGGACGCTGGTGGGTAAAAGATTCTTGGTCACGCTGATGAATCAGCACTCCTTGAGAAAGATGTACATTCCATGTTTTTTCCCTCTCGTTCCCAAACTCCTGTTTGGGAACGAGAAAGGTGATTTTACACTTTTGCCAAAAAATATAGAGGAATGAAATTTTCTTTTCTGCCGGCGGGGTTAAAGGATCCATCCTTCAACCCTGCCTCATCTTTCGAGCTGAATTTTAAAACATTTTAGTTATCATAGTAGAGGTAAAATTCATATGGATGAGGCCTTAGTGCTAATTCGTTAATTTCTTTCTCGCGTTTGTAATTAATCCACGTTTCAATAAGATCGTCCGTAAAAACGTTGCCTTTTGTCAAGAATACATGGTCTTCTTCTAGTGCATTAAGAGCATCTGCCAGAGAACCTGGTACTTTAGGCACATTTTTTAAATCATCCTGCGACATTTCATAAATGTCCCTATCTAGTGGGGTGCCCGGGTCAATTCTATTTTGGATGCCGTCAATAGCTGCCATCATAATAGCAGTGAATGCTAAGTATCCATTGGCGCTTGGATCCGGGCAACGGAATTCAAACCGTTTTTCTTTTGGATTATCATGATACATTGGAATACGAATAGCTGCAGATCGATTTCGTGCTGACATAACCAGATTTACTGGTGCTTCAAATCCGGGGACCAAACGCCGATAGGAATTTTGTGTGGGTGCACAGAAAGCCAATAGGGCTCTGGCATGTTTTAGAACACCACCAACGGCGTGTAATCCTATTTCACTTAATCCACCGTAGCCATCACCAGCAAAAACATTTTTACCATTTTTCCATAATGAGACATGCGTATGCATTCCGCTACCGTTGTCCTGAAAAATGGGTTTTGGCATAAAAGTTACTGTTTTTCCAGCACGTTTTGCCACATTTTTGACAATATATTTGTACCACATGAATTGATCCGATATTCGAAGAAGGTCTGCATACTGCATGTCAATTTCACTCTGTCCTGCTGTACCTACTTCATGATGATGGGCCTCAACAGTAATTCCGATTTTTTGCATCTCCCGGACCATTTCACCACGTAGATCGTGGTAAGTATCTGTGGGGCTTACCGGGAAATATCCCCCCTTATAACTGGGTTTATAGCCAAGATTGGGTTCTTCAATACGATTGGTATTCCATGCACCTTCAATGGAGTCAATTTGGTAAAATCCCATGTTTTGAGTTTGTTCAAAGCGGATTTCATCGAAAATAAAAAACTCTGGTTCTGGTCCAATGTAACAGATATCAGCAATATTTGTTTGTTTTAAATATTCAACTCCCTTACGAGCAACATGACGGGGATCCCTAGTATAATCCTCAAGAGTAATTGGATCAACAATATTTGCAATTACACTTACTGTTGGTTCCGCAAAGAAGGGGTCAATCTTTGTCGTGTTGGGGTCAGGAATTCCCAGCATGTCTGACATATGAATTCCCTGCCATCCACGAATAGAAGAGCCGTCAAAGCCGATACCTTTTTTGAAAGTATCTTCATCCCATGTGTCAATAGGAAACGAGCAGTGCTGCCATGTGCCCAGCATATCGGTAAATTTCAAATCCACCATGTCGGCGCCGTGTTTTTTAGCAAACTCAAAAAACTCTTTAGGGCTCATAATGCATCTCCTTTGTTTGATATGATTAGTTGTGATTATAAAAGCATCCACTGATACGTTTTAGGCTAACTACTTTAACAATATTCATGCCAGATTATTTTTAGTTGGACAAGTGGATCTAAAATAGAGATAACTTATTAAATAACGGAATGTTAGCCAATATGCTCTATCAACCTTGAATTCTCTGGAAACAATCAAGAAACATACAATATTGTAACATATAATGATATTCATACAAAATTGAAGTATAAAACTTGTTTTATACATAGCGCATCTTCTATTTAAATGAGATAAGTAATTATGAATTAATTCTTTGTCCTTTGAGCGGGGAAAATACTGTGCAAGCTTTTTTATCTTGAATAAAGTCTAACAATATTGTATATTATCTTAGGTATACTTACAATATTGTATGATTTGTATTGAATGAAATATAAGGGCGTGTTTTGATGAGAGATTTAGTTTTACATAAACTCTCTCTTTTAGTTGAAATTAACCAAGTAGTCAGCCGTTCATTAGACATAAAAGAATCTTTAGAGACCACTTTGAAACTATTACAAAAATCTTATCCGATCAAAGCAGGCGCTGTTTTTTTGATGGATGAAGATGGGGAACAACTAACCATGGCTGCTGGTGTTGGCTACAGTTCGCATCCTGCTAAAACTAAATATCATTTAGGTGAAGGTTTGACGGGCCGAATTGCTGAGTCTGGTAAACCTGTGGTTGTGCCGCAGGTAAGTAAAGAGCCTTTGTTTCTGGACAGAATGAGTTCCTGGAACCCTAAAAAAGATAGAGAACAGTCTTTTATAGGAGTGCCAATTATTTTGGATTATAAAACTTTGGGAGTTTTGGTTGTAAGTTTAGCATTTAATCCGAAGAGAGATTATAATAGTACTGTTAAATTCTTTACTTTAGTAGCTTCAGCTCTTGTTCAATCAATTCGTTTAAAACGCATTGTTGAATTAGAAAGGAAAAAATTATTAGATGAGAATGTACAATTGAAACGGAAACTCCATGAAGAATTCAGTTTTGGTAATATTATAGGCAACAGTCACGAAATAAGGGAAGTTTATGAACAAGTTGCTCAGGTTGCTTACACCGATACCACTGTATTGATTAGGGGAGAATCTGGTACTGGCAAAGAACTTATTGCTCAGGCCATTCATTACAATTCACTTCGATCTGGCAAACCTTTTATTCAGGTTAACTGTGCTGCTATTCCGGAAAACCTGATTGAGTCAGAGTTTTTTGGGTACGAAAAAGGTGCTTTTACGGGGGCATTGTTTCGCAAAAAAGGCCGATTTGAACTGGCAGATGGAGGGACAATCTTTTTAGATGAAATTGGTGATTTAAGTTTGATGACCCAGGTAAAGTTACTTAGAGTTCTTCAAACCCAGGAGTTTGAACGGGTTGGCGGCACCGAAACTATTAAGGTAAATGTGAGAATTATTGCAGCAACAAATGCTAATTTAGAGGAACTTATAACTAAAGGGAAATTTAGAGAAGATTTATATTACCGCTTAAATGTTTTCCCTATTTTTCTTCCTCCTCTCCGTGAACGGAAGACAGATATTTTACTTCTGGCCGATTACTTTATGCTGAAATACAGCCGTAAACATGGAAAAACTGTTAAAAGAATTTCAACTCCAGCAATAGATATGCTTATGCGCTATCACTGGCCGGGAAATGTTAGGGAATTGGAAAATTGTATTGAGCGAGCAGTGTTACTATGTGAAGATCAAGTTATTCATAGTTATCATCTTCCTCCTACTTTACAAACAGCTGAGAGTAGCGGTACTATACCGCGGTTATCCCTAACCAACGCAGTTGAATCTTATGAAAAAGAACTAATACAGGATGCCCTTAAAACCAGTAGAGGTAACAAGGCTAAAGCGGCCAGATTGTTGGGTATTACCGAACGAATGATAGGCTATAAGATAAGAAAATACGATATTAATATTAAACGATTTAAGTCCTGATAAAAAATCAAGTGACAAATATTAAGAAATAGCAATGATATAGTAAAAAATACTTGACATTTTTAAAAAAATATTTATATTGAATTATACATCACCGCGGGGTGGAGCAGCTGGTAGCTCGTTGGGCTCATAACCCAAAGGTCGGAGGTTCGAATCCTCCCCCCGCTACTATGAGGAAAGCCTGGCTTATTTGGGGTCAGGTTTTTTATTTTAGGTTTTTTGGGATGTACACGACATACGTTTTGTATTCGGAAAAGTACGATAAAATTTACATTGGATTTACATCGAATTTAGAGGGGCGGTTGTTGGCACACAACGAATTATCGACAAAAGGTTGGACAGTAAGATTTCGTCCATGGCGGTTGTTCTCCGGATGATTAAGGGAATATCAGATCTTGTAAATGTTTAGTTATTTATTGTTTTTTCCTTTGACTTGCGTTGTATGAACCAGCGCTGTGGAAAAGTATACCCAAATGCAATAAGGAATCCGATTAACAGAAAAGCCAGGAAAAGAGGAGTTTTGTTTTTCCCAATTCTATAGGAAGTTTTAACAAAAGTTGTGTAAAAGAACATCAAACCGTAATAAAGCCCGGTAAGAATTAATCCTAATATTATAGTACTAAAATATTGAATCCCCGGTCGATTGATAAGTTTTCCCCTTTCTGCTACCCAGAGAACAATTCCTGCCAGGCCTCCCATTACTATCATTCCTATGCGAGAAATTTGTACTATTGGGTAAAGCAATGAACTTGTTATTATGCTGAGAATTCCGCAGGCAATAATCCCGCTTCCTAAAAAGACCATAAATTGAATAGAAGACCGGTTTTTTCTCACAAAAAGACTTGTAGCAAAAATGAACAATCCAACAAGGAAAAAAAGAAGGGACGATTCCATTAGTAACTCTCCTCTTTTGAGGGATATTTCCCTTGTTTAATATCTTTAATGTAGCGTTCTGTTGCATCCCTGATTATTTGAGCCAGCTCTGCATATCGTCTGACGAACTTTGGTTTGAAGGTTTCAAATAGCCCTAGCATGTCATGGGTTACCAGGATCTGGCCGTCGCAGTGAGGTCCAGCGCCGATGCCGATAGTTGGAATGGAAACAGACTTAGTAATTTCTTCGGCAAGGGAGACTGGAATTTTTTCCAGTACAATAGAAAAAACACCAGCTTGTTCCAGAATCTTTGCATCATGTTTAAGTCCCTCAGCTTCTTTAGTTCCTTTTCCCCGGAGACGGTATCCACCGAAGGCATGAATGGACTGTGGAGTGAGGCCGAGATGACCCATTACAGGTATACCTACATCTACGAGTTTGTGGATAGTTTCTGCCATGGGTTCGCCGCCTTCAATTTTTACCCCATCTGCACCTCCTTCTTTCAGAAATCGGCCAGCGTTTTCTATTGCTTTCTCGGAACTGGTCTGGTATGACAGAAAAGGCATATCAGCTATAATTAATGCATGTTTTACACCTCGAGAAACAGCCTGAGTGTGGTAGAGCATTTGATCCATTGTTATAGGCAGGGTTGTTTCATGCCCTGCGAACACCATAGCACCTGAATCGCCTACAAGTATTAAGTCAATTCCCACTGTATCCAGAAGAGAGGCCATCATCCAGTCGTAAGCTGTTAAACAGGCGATTTTTTCGCCATCCTTTTTCATCTTCCTGAGCAGTGGAATCGTTATCTTTTCTGGACGTACCATTTTATTCCCCCCGAATAATTAGTGGCAATCTTGCTCGTTGCCATGCATTTATTCCCCCAAGAATATTATATACTCTCTTGAAATAAAGCTTTTTCATAACATTTACAGTGGCTCTACTTCGGTAGCCGCTTTTGCAGTAAACAAGATATGTTTTTTTTATTAAATTATATGCCTCTTGAGGAGTAATATTCAGAAATATTATTTTCTGCTGAACACCGGAAATCTTTTTATGGCTAATACATCCTGAAATGAGAAATAAGAATAAAGGAAGTTCTATAAGTATAGTTCTTCTTAAGATTTTTGTACTTGTCCTCATAGCTTTATCCCTTTATTTTGTTAAAGCCAGAACAGAATCCATTACTGCAATGAAGGCTTTGGGTCCTCGATATCCAATGATATGTTTTAATCTTTTCTCGTTTCCTGTCATGAAGTCGAGTCTTCCATTTTTTTGCATGGGGGACACCATGTGGCCATAAAGTCAATCATCAAAGGTTTGTTCAATCTGGTAGCTAAGGTCAGTGCACTGTCAAGATTGTAGTTCCATTGGATTTTTTGTTCGGTTTCGACTTGAGTTTTCTGTTCTTTTTTACCACACCCATAAGCAAAAAATAATGAAAAGATAAAAACAGAAATAGATAGAGTCATAAAATAATTTCTTGATTTTTCTGTGTTCATTTTCTCCTCCTATCTGATGTGTTATTCTTTTAGGGCTTTGTAAAAAGCGTTCCAGAATGGGTCAACCCTTGGGTGGTGGAAAGGTTTCTCCTTTCCTTCTGAAATTACAATCATTCCTTTTTCAGGCTCTGTAAGCTCTCCTACAATAGAAGCAGGAATACCTTTCGCCTGAAGTGCTTTTACTATTTCATCAGCTTTGTGAGGGCGGCATGAAATGATAAGAGTCCCCTCACTTATAGCAGCGTAGGGATCGTTTATCCCAAAAAGATTACAGATTTCCACAACTCCTTTTTCAACCACAATCTTATCTTTTTCTAATACAATACCAAGATTGGCAGCCTGGGCTAATTCATACACTCCTCCCCATATTCCGCATTCTGTTGCATCATGCATTGCAGTTACCCCCTCTTCCCTGACTCCTACGGAAATAGCAGTCATGGCATCTTCCACCACGGACATTTTGTAAAAGATATTCTCAGCCATCTCTGAAAAGTCACTGCCAAAGGCAGATTTAATTTTCTCAGGGAACATTGTGGCAAAGATCCCAGAGGCTTCAATGGCAGGTCCCTTTGTAATGATAATTTTATCTCCGGGACGAGCCATCTTAGGTGTTACGTAACTATCTTTAGAACCAACTGCTAAAACAGTAGCTCCTCCTACCATTGGATAGTGACAGTTTTCGTACCTGGCAGTATGACCACATACAACAGCAACTCCCAGTTTTTCACACTCCTTATGTATAACTTCCCACACAGTTTCGAGCTGTTCTTCATTCATCTCCATTGGAAGATTAAGATCAACGGAAAGATAAGTTGGTGGAAGTCCACTGGTTACAACATCGGAAATCAGGATGTGAATAGCGAACCAGGCAGATCTTTTGTAACCATATTCTGGTACGATGAAAACAGGATCCGTTGTCATTGCAACAGCCTGATTACCAATTTCCACGATACCAACATCCACACCGTTCTGTGGGGGAACGAGAACAGATTCCAATTTTGCACCGAGACGAGGATAGATGAGTTCTTCAAAAACCTCCGGAGAAATTTTACCAATGTCGGGGAGTTTTGTTTTCATGCTAATTTTACCTCCTTATTCTAAAATTCTATCTATCCAGGCAGAACCAACAACAATATCACTGTGGTAAAATACGGCAAGCTGCCCGGGAGTGATCGCTCTTTGAGGCGATTCAAATTCTATCGCAATTTTACCATTATTCAGTGGTGTTACTGTTGCCCAACCTGGTTTGTGTTTGTAACGTATTTTAACCTTTGCTTTGATAGGTTCTTTCAACTCTGCCAACGATATCCAGTTGGGAGCAATGGCTATAAATCTTTTGTGATAAAGTCCTTCCGGCTCTCCGACAAACACTGTGTTTGTTTTTGCATCAATTGCTGTTACGTATATTGGTTTTCCTGTGGAAATTCCTAATCCTTTTCTTTGTCCAATTGTATAACCTATAATTCCTCTGTGAGTACCGAGTATCTGGCCTTTCTTATCCACAAGCGGTCCTGGAGTAAAATGTTTCCCCGTTTGTTTCTCAATAAATTTTGCCACTTTCCCATCAGGGATAAAGCAGACTTCCTGGCTCTCTGTTTTGTTAGCCACGGGGAGTCCAAAACTTTCGGCTAACTTCCTGATTTTACTTTTTGGGAAACTTCCTACAGGGAAAAGAGCACAACTCAGTGCTTCCTGAGAAAGACGAGCAAGAAAATAAGACTGGTCTTTGCCACGCTCTTTGCCCTGGCGAAGAAGATACCTTTTTATTTCTGGATTGTAAGTTACCACAGAATAGTGCCCTGTTGCTAAGAAGCGAGCCCCAAGAGCTTTTGCTTTCTGAAGAAGATCACCAAATTTTATAGTCTGATTGCAGACAGCACAGGGGTTGGGTGTTCTTCCCTTAAGATATTCAGTAACAAAATAATCTATAACTTTTTTTTTAAATGAATTTTCTAACGAGAGAACGTAATGGGGAATTCCGATGTACCGAGCAACGCGCCTGGCATCTTCCACATCTTCTGTGGAGCAGCATCGGCTATTACTGCCTGAGAGGTTCATTGTAAGTCCAATAACCTCGTATTTTTTTTCTTTGAGAAAGGCAGCAGCCACTGAGGAGTCCACTCCTCCACTCATAGCAACAACAACACGATCTTTAAACATAAGTTAACATTCTCTCCAGAGCCATTCTGGCCTTATTTATAATGTCTTCTGGTAAAATTATTTCGTACTGCTCTTCCAAAAGAGCTTTGTAGAGGTCTTCGAGACGGGTTGCTTTCATACCCCGACAGAATTTGGCTGTTCCGGCTGAATAAAAATTCTTGCCTGGATTTTCTTTCTTCAAACGGTAAAGCATACCCCCTTCCGTTCCTACTAAAAACTCGCTGTCAGAAGATTCTCGTGCAACTCTTACCATCCCGCTGGTGGAGAGAACTTTGTCAGCCAGATCAATGACCTCTGGCTGGCACTCGGGATGGACCATGAGAAGAGCACGGGGATGAGCTTCTTTGGCCCGAATTACTTCTTCTCTGGTAAATTGGTTATGGACATAACAAAATCCTTCCCACGGAATAATCTTTTTCTTTGTGAACCGCTGCACGTAAGAAGCAAGATTGCGGTCCGGTGTAAAGATTATTTCCTCAGCATCAATGTTTTGGACAATCTTAACAGCATTAGCAGATGTACAGCAGACATCAGATTCGGCCTTAACTTCTGCTGTGGAGTTCACATAAGTTACTACAACGGCATCCGGATGCTTTGCCTTTAGTTTTTTCAAATCTTCCACGTTTACCATTTCTGCCATTGGGCATTCTGCATCTTTTCGTGGAAGGAGGACTTTTTTGTCAGGGGAAAGAATCTTTGCTGTTTCAGCCATAAACGTTACACCGCAAAAGACAATTAGTTTTTCCGAAATCCTGGAAGCTTCTCTTGAGAGGCCAAGAGAATCTCCCAAAAAGTCTGCCAGATCCTGAATTTCACCAATCTGGTAATTGTGTACCAGGATGACAGTTCCTTTCTCTTTTTTAAGGCGGAGAATTTCTTTCCTCATTTGTTCTTTAGTCATCATTTTTCCTTTCTGAATGAGGAGAGGGATCTGAGGTGTTTTACAGAACTGGTC
>CAYYPT010000089.1:0-6181 GCA_964473625.1 uncultured bacterium
ATAACACAAACCACATGTCTTTCTGAGGTGTGCCGATTTATTGGCACACCGAAGAATCTTATACCCATCAGCGTCCAGGTGCAAAATATTTTGTACGGGTTAGCCTGCGCAGAGGCAGAGCCTCTGAAAACAATGGCACGCTTATTTTGTCGAGTTCTGGGCTAAAGCCCATCTCATTTCCAGAATCATTCAAGCCAGTAATGAATCATCTGAATTTTTGCCCCAACAGACGAGAGCAGAGGCTTTCGTCTACCCGTGTTTAACTTGGATGGTGGAGCAGTATCGCCTTCTTGCTTGTCGAGGCAGAGAAAAAATTAAAACCAATGACAGATTTATATAAGGCCTGAAAATTTCCATGGTTAAGAGGTATTGTACTTTTCTTCGTAGAAAGAAAAATACCAAAAGAAACTCGCCTTTTTGCAAAGCCATAAAGCTTGATTATACTATCCACACACTTTAGCGTATTTCCTCCCGAACCCGACCCCTGCGCAGTCCGCCTTTGGCGGCTAATGGTCTCCCCTTAGCTGGATTTTTTCTTCTTCTCATTACATCAGTGTGACGAAGAATTTTCTGCCCATAAGCGTTCTGGTTGCAAGCTGTAACCGCTCTTTTTTTTATTTTGAATTTGCCATTTACTTTGTTTTTTTTATATTGTTCTCATGTTCATACCGGATTTTCTATAGAGGCTGGAATGAAGGTTCTTTTTATCAATTCGATTCAAATGTTTGGTGGGGGTGAAGTTTGGTTGTTAACAATAATGCGGGCGTTAATGGAAAGAGGACATGATGTTTACCTTCTTTGTCGTCCTGGTGTTCCCCTTGAGTTTTATGCCAGAGGAGAAAACTTTAATGTGTATACCATAAGTATGCGTGGAGATTTTGATCCTGTAGTAATTTATAAGACGTGGAAACTTATTCGAAAACTTAGGATTGATATTGTTTGTACAAATATGGACAAAGAGCTTCGGTTCGGTGGAACTGCAGCAAAAATAGCAGGTGTCAAAGCAATAGTTCCACGCCGCGGAATCGATTATCCTTTAAAAAACACCTGGATATATCACTGGACATATGTGCATGTTGCTTCAGGCATTATTGCCAATTCTTTTGCAACGAAAAAATCGTTGACTAAAAACAGCCCCTGGCTTTCTCCCGAAAAAATTCGTGTTATCTATAATGGCGTAGAATATTCACGGTTTTCATCTCCGGCTAAGAAAAATTTGCGAAGAGAATTGGGTATTTCCCAAAAAGATTTCCTGGTGGGATTTGTTGGCCAGCTTGATGAACGGAAAGGAGTTGAAACGCTTGTTAAAAGTTTTTCCATTCTATCAAAAAAAAAATCTCATGTTACCCTGTTAATGGTTGGACAGGGAAAGCTTAAAGATTATTTGGTAAATATGACATCTCAGTGTCATGGAAGAGTAATTTTTACCGGGTATCGAAATGATATAGATGAGGTTATGAAGTGTATTGACGTGCTGGTTTTGCCGTCTTTCTGGGAAGGATTTGGTATTGTTCTTATTGAAGCTATGGCTGCTGGGAAACCTGTAGTTACAACACGAGCAAGTAACATGCCCGAAATTGTTACAGATAAAAAGGAGGGTTTCCTTATTCCGCCCGGTGATGAAAACAGCCTGACAAAAGTATTGATTGATTTGATAGAAAAACCCGAATTAAAAAAAGAGATGGGACAATTAGGACAGGAAAAAGTACGAAAGCATTTTACCTTAGAGAAAATGGTTGATCAAACAGAAGGTTTTTTTCTTCAACTGGTTAAAGACAAATATAAGAGCAATTAACCAAATGATAGCTCTGGTGACATTTGGAACTCCATCCATTTTTTTACGTTAAGGATTTGATGGGTGCGATTTTTAGGAGGGAATCCGGAATGAAATCAAATCAGGTTCTTGGTATCATAGGGGGAATGGGGCCTCTTGCTACTGCCAAATTTTTTGAGAAATTGGTAAAACTTGTTCCTGCTGAGAAAGATCAAGATCATCCAAGGATTTTAATAGATTCTAATCCTAAAATACCTGATAGAACAGATGCAATTTTTGGAAATGGTCCTTCGCCTATTCCAGCCATTATCAAAACAGCTTTTAGCCTTAAAAATTGTGGCGCTGGTTTTCTGGCGATTCCATGTGTTACAGCACACTACTACTATGAAGAGATCCAGAAAGCTGTTGATATCCCCATTGTTCATATGATTCGTGAGACTGCGGAACGGTATATATCCGATTTTGCTGAGAAAAGAGCTGGTCTTCTTGCCACAAACGGTACATTAAGAGCAGAAATTTTTCAGAATTTTTTTCCACCAACATCTTTGATTGTCCCTGACCAGGATACTCAGACAGATTTTGTGATGAAAGCCATATACGGAGTAAAAAGTGGGGAACTCGCTGGCTCTAAAACTCTTATACTGAAAGCATATGAAAAATTAATTTCCAGCGGTGCAGAACTTATCATTGCCGGATGTACGGAAGTGCCAATCATTCTGAACTCAGAAGATATTTCAATACCTTTGCTTGATCCGCTTACAGTTTTAGCCGAGGTATGTGTTGAACGTATGTTGAATCTAAAATAGAATGAAAATAACAAATGTCACAATTCAAATGACAAATGAATGCCAGAATCTCATCGATTTAATATAAAAAAACTATGAATCGATTGCCAATCATTTTTATCTTAATATGGACATTAGCTGTTTCCCCATTAAATGTGTATGGAACAGTCAGTTTACCAGTGTCATCTGATACCCTCCAGAAAGAAGATTCTTTCCCGCTGGGTGCAGTTTCTTTTGCAGATTCAGTTGTTTTTTATGATCCTGGTGCCATGGGTGAAGGGACAGGAGATGAACCTGCTCTGAAATTTCAGAGACCAGAATTTGCACTGGGTATGCCGGATTATAATTCTCTTAAAGATACTGGTTATGTTTCTCTTGGAAAAGGTGGTACACTCGTTCTTAAATTTACTGATAATGTTCTTATCGATGGTCCGGGTCCTGATGTTCGCATCTTTCTTGCTGATACCGAAGATGTTTTTGTGTGGATCAGTAAAAGCGGCGATATTTTTATTCCTGTAGGGGAGGTATCGAAGAAAAATAGCAGTATAGATATTCATTCTTATGCTGAGCCGGGAGCTGTATATTCTTACATAAAACTCAGAGATGATCCCAATCAAGGAGAAGATAAGGGACCGTCATTGGGTGCAGATATAGATGCGGTCGGGGCAATCAATGCTGGTATCAAAATAATAATTCCTTCTGATAAATTATTTGAAGATAGGACAGCAAGGTTCAATTCCGATACTCTGTCTATTCTTTCCGGTGTTGCAGAAAAAATTCGTATACTTAAACATACTCAGGTACTTATATCTGCTTATACTGATAACCGCGGAACTGAAGATTTCAACATGTTCCTCTCACAAGAACAAGCTTATGCTGTAAAAAATTATTTTATGGATGTAGAGAATCTTACTGATGTTAATTATATCGTTATTGGGTGGGGTGATACAAAACCTGTGGCTTCTAATGATTCTGATGAGGGTCGTAAAAGGAATCGGCGTGTTGAGATTCTAATTCGAGCGGAGTGAGAGGGTAAAGAAAATAACGAAACAGATGAATTTAGGCTTTGGGAGAGTAATATGGAATTAACAATTAGCAATTGATAATTGAAATCGTCGTAATAGCCAATTTAATAATGGAAGGGAAGAATCAATGCAAAATCCTCTATCAGATGAACTTTATCATTCAAGACTTAAACCAAGAAAACCCGATCTCCGCGGGGACTATTTTAGAGACCAGACAGCCATCATTCATGCAACTCCCTTCAGGCGTCTAAAACACAAAACCCAGGTTTTTTTCTCTCCTCAAAACGATCACATCTGTACTCGCATAGAACACGTCCTGCATGTTTCTACTATTGCTACTACAATCTGCAAAGGACTTGGGCTTGACGTAGAACTTGCGCAGGCCATATCGCTTGGTCATGATCTTGGTCATGCTCCTTTTGGGCATGTTGGTGAAAAAGTTCTTAACGAACTTGCTGAGGGAATAGGTGGGTTTATTCATGAAGTCCACAGCCTCAGGGTAGTTGATAAAATTGCCCGCAATGGAGAGGGACTAAATCTTACGTATGCTGTTCGTGATGGAATTATTTCCCATTGTGGTGAAGAGTTTCAAAAAGTGCTTATTCCTGGCCAGAAACCTAAAAAACTGGAAGCTGTAACAACCCGCCAAACGTCTCCTCTTACTTATGAGGGGTGTGTTGTCCGTGTGGCTGACAAAATTGCTTATCTTGGCAGAGATATTGAGGATGCTATCATAGCAGGATTAATTACTACTAGAGATATCCCTGAGGATTTAAGAAAAAATCTTGGAAGAACCAATGGGGAAATCATTGACACACTGGTCATGGATGTTGTGAAAAATTCGGCAGGAAAAGATGAAATAGCCTTCTCTGACGCCAAATATGACCTTATATGTCGGTTAAAAGACTTTAACTATGAGAGAATTTATAACAATCCTGTTCTTCTGAAAAGCGATGAATCAATTGCAGCTCTTTTAAAGCATCTCTTTACTCATCTCTTGAAAATTTATCTGGAATATGGAGATGAAGAAGGAGCCTACAATAGTTCTCCGTTCAAAGTGGATAGACATTTCTGGCAGTTTTTTTCCAGACGAAAAAATCTTTATACTTCAGAAACTCATCCCGAAAGATGTGTTGTTGATTTTGTTGCAGGTATGACAGATTCGTATGCTCTGGAATCGGCAAGGGAAATTCTTTTCCCTCAACCTCTTGGTTTTCATTAAGCCAGTATTAAAAAACAAATGTTGACAAAAAAATAATTATTTTGCAAATTAGTAAGGCTATCCCCAGTAAGTGTTAAAGTAATTCAATATCTAAGGGAGGGAAAATAGTGGGTTCTACTTCTTCACGAGAGACAATTGCAGTTATTTTGGCTGCTGGGAAAGGTATGCGTATGAGATCTGATTTTCCTAAAGTACTTCACCCTTTTATGGGAAGGCCAATGGTTTCCTACGTACTCGAAGCATGCAAAAAGGCAGGAATAAATCGTATACTTCTCGTTGTTGGCCACGGAGCCGAACTAGTTAGAGAATCCTTAGGATCTGGATATGAGTATGTTAAGCAACCCGAACAACTCGGGACCGGTCATGCGCTGTTAATGGCTGCAAAAGCCTTGAAAGGAGTTAAAGATGATATTCTTGTACTTGCTGGCGATACACCTCTTCTCACTCCAGATATTCTTCGTAAACTAATCAGACATCATAAAAAAACAGAGGCGGCTGCCACAATGATGACCGCCGTTATTGATCCACCTCCAGCTTATGGTCGCATTATCAGAGATCAATCCGGACATGTTTTGCGAATAGTTGAAGAACGTGATGCTTCTGTTGAGGAAAAGAAAATTACTGAGGTCAATACCTCGCATTACTGTTTTCAGGCTGAGGAGGTTTTTCCACTTCTTTCTTTGTTAAAAAGGGATAACGATCAAAAAGAATACTACCTTACAGATGTAATTCATCTTCTGGTACAACGCCAGAAGAAGGTAGAAACTTTAACACCTAATGATCCTCGGATACTGATAGGTATTAATAGCCGATTTGAGCTAGAGAGTGCTATTAAGATGTTTAGTAAAATCATTATACAAAAAATAATAAACAGTGGAGTTACTATTATTGATAGTTCCTCTGTTTACATAGAACCAGATGTTAAAATAGAAGAAGATACAGTGATTTATCCGTTCACTTCTCTTATGGGGAAAACAACTATTGGTAAAGACTGCGTTATTGGCCCACAGGTGAAAATTATTGATGGACGTATAGGCGATAGTTGTCATATTGAGTTTTCCGTTGTTGAGAGCCGTAAAATTGAAAATGGGGCAACTGTAGGCCCCTTTGCATATATATCTAATAATAAAATAAAGAGGGGATAGATGAGATTTTCTTCAGAAGCGAAGAGAAGGCATCTCAGTGTTTTGCTTCGTGTTATCCTTAAAGTTAACCAGCTTCTCCTCAGAGAAAAGAATCGTACCAAATTGATTCAAAATGTTTGCGACAGCCTTGTTAAAACTCCTGGTTATTACGCCTTTATTGTTTTATTGGATGATAACGGGAAATTTATTACTGCTGCTGAAGCCGGTCTAGGGAAAGATTTTTTGCCATT
>CAYYPT010000089.1:6281-10701 GCA_964473625.1 uncultured bacterium
TGGAACATAGTGGTAAAATTTATGGTTTGATGTGTATTTCTACTGAATTTGGTACTGGCAAAGAAGAACAGACTCTCTTTCAAGAAGTAGCAGGAGATATTGCTTTTGCTTTGTATTCTCTGGAACTTGAGGAAGAACGCAACCGAATAGAAAAAGCACTTCAGGAAGCAGAATTCCGCTATCGAACGACCCTTGATTCAATGAAGGACGCAATACATGCTGTTGATACCGACTTGCGGTTTGTTTTATTTAACAGTACTTTTAAAGAATGGAACAAAAAGATAGGTTTAAAGACAGATGTTATAGGCCGGCCGTTATTTGAAATCTTCCCCTTTTTACCAGAGTCTGTTAAAGATGAATATAAAAAGGTGTTTGATACAGGTAAAGTTCTTATTACTGAAGAGACCAGTAAAGTTGATAATAGAGAATTTATTACAGAGACACAAAAAATACCTGTATTTGAAGGAGAGAAAGTTATTCTAGTTGTTACAGTTATCAGAGATATCACCAGACAAAAGCGGAGGGAAAAGGTCCAGTCGACTCTCTATAATATTACTAAGGCGGTAAATGTTGCCAGTGATTTAAAAGAGCTCTTTGTTTCTATAAGGGAATATCTCAATGAAATAATAGATACAACCAATTTTGTTATAGGCTTATACGACAATAAAAGAGATGAATTATCAGTTACGTATAAAGTAGATGAGAAAGACAAATATACTTCTTTCCCCTTAGGTAAAACCCTTACGGCTTATGTTATCCGGACAGGGAAACCGCTTCTTGCAACTGAAAAAGTAATGAATGAATTAACCAGAGCCGGAAAGGTGAAAATGATTGGTACGCCGTCCAAAATTTGGCTGGGGGTTCCTTTAAAAATCGGTGAGTCAGTTGTGGGAGTAATAACTGTTCAGAGTTATGAAGATGCTTCTCATTATACAAAGGAGGATTTGGAACTTTTAGAATTTGTATCTGCCCAGATTGTTTCTACAATAAAACGTAAACAAGCAGAAGAAGCTTTAAAAAATTCTGAACAGGAGAAATGCACTATTCTCGATAGTCTTGTGGAACATGTTATACATGAAGATAGGAACATGAAGATTCTCTGGGCGAATCGCGCCGCGTATGAATCGGCTGGTTTAACCCGTGAGGAACTTATAGGGCGTTATTGTTACGAAATATGGCCAAAGCGTAATGAACCGTGTCCGGATTGCCCTGTCATAAAAGCCATGGAAACAGGCCAACCACAGGAAGGAGAAAAAACAACCCCAGATGGGAAAATCTGGCTATTACGTGGGTATCCTGAGAGAGACGAAAATGGTAGGATTGTAGGAGGAATAGAAATTACACTGGAGATTACACAACGTAGGTTAGCCCAGCAAGCGCGCAAACGAGCCGAAGAGCAAATACAAAATGATCTTAAAGAAAAGGAAATTTTACTGAAAGAAATTCATCATAGAGTAAAGAATAACTTACAGGTAGTGAGCAGTCTTCTCAGCCTACAATCTGATTATGTTAGAGATAAAGAAGCACTTCAAATGTTTAAAGAGAGCAGAGATCGGGTAAAATCAATGGCGCTCGTTCATGAAAAATTATATAGGTCGAAAGATCTGGCAAGAATTAATTTTGAAGAATATATTAGAAGTTTAGTTCAGAATCTCTATCGGGCTTATGGCGCCGATCCAAGCAGAATAGAACTGCACCTTGATGTTAAGAATATTCATCTGGGGATGGATTTTGCTATTCCATGTGGATTAATTATTAATGAACTCGTTTCAAATGCTCTGAAATATGCATTTCCCCCATCGTGGGAGAGAGAAAAAAAGATATGGATTTCGTTTCATAAAATAAAATCAAATGAGATTGAATTAATTGTTCAGGATAGTGGTGTTGGTATTCCAGAAAATCTGGATATAAGAAATTCAGGTTCTTTAGGTATGCGACTTGTTTCTATTTTAGCAGAGGATCAACTTCATGCTAAAATCAATATAGAAAGAAAGCAAGGAACAAAATTTCAGATAAAGTTTGAGGTTTAATTTAACCCGAATTAACGGATAAGGAATCCATTTATAGCTATCTTCGGTTATCTGAATAGAATGTGGTTTGCGTACGGAACATTGTTTATCCGTTAATTCGGGTTAAAGTTAGGGAAAAAGGTTAAAAAAGGAGGTAAAGATGTGGAAACTGACATTAGTTATTGTCTGGTCTATTTTTTTCTATCTTTTAAAACCTGCAGAAGTTTCAGCCTGTACTAACATCCTTGTCACAAAAGGAGCTTCAAAAAACAAATCAGTAATGATTACCTATTCTTGCGATGGAGAATTTCTTCCACATCTTCGATACATTCCAGCAAAAGATCATGCTCCCGATGAGTTTATCGAAATAAGAGGATGGGATGGGAAAATAAAAGGTAAGATCAAACAAGTTCCCCATACTTATGCTGTGGTTGGTCTTATGAATGAGCATCAGCTTGCTATTGGCGAAACCACGTTTGACGGAAGAAAAGAACTCCGCAATCCAGATGGATTGCTTCACTATTGGACTTTGATGCAACTTGCTCTCCAGCGGGCTAAAACAGCAAGAGAAGCTATTAAGGTTATAACAGATCTTGTTGAAGAATATGGATATGCCAGTACTGGAGAAACTTTTTCTATTGCTGATCCAAATGAAGCCTGGATTATGGATATGATCGGACCAGGTCCCGGTGGACATGGGGCAGAGTGGGTAGCCCTACGTATTCCGGATGGTTATGTTTCCTGTCACGCTAATCAATCCCGCATAGGGGAGTTTCCTCTAGACGATAAGAAAAACTGCCTCTATTCCAAAAATGTAATTTCTTTTGCAATAGAAAAAGGGTATTACGATCCCAAATCCGGGAAACCATTCAGATTCAATGAAGCTTACTGTCCTCCAGATCCTAAAACTCTTCGTTACTGTGCAACCCGGGTCTGGAGCATTTTGCGCCGGTGTGCTCCTTCTCTGCACCTATCGCCCGATTATCATCGCGGCGTAAAAGGAGCATCCCCCTATCCTCTTTGGGTCAAACCTGACAAAAAACTTTCATTACAAGATGTTTTTTCTCTCATGCGCGATCATTACGAAGGTACTCCTTATGATATGACAAAAGGTGTAGATGCAGGTCCTTTTGGCACTCCCAATCGCTGGCGTCCTATTACATGGAAAGTTGACAGTGTAGAATATGCATGGGAGCGGCCAATTTCTACTCAGCAAACAGGTTTTTCGTTTGTCTCTCAATCAAGGTCATGGCTTCCGGATCCTATTGGAGGGGTGCTGTGGTATGGTATGGATGATACGTACACTACTTGTTACGTGCCTCTTTACTGCGGGATCAACGATGTGCCAAAATCTTATACTGTTGGTAGTCTTCAGAAATTTTCGTGGGATTCTGCGTGGTGGGTTTTTAACTTTGTTGCCAACATTGCTAATTTAAAATATTCTTATATGATTAAAGACATACAGAAAGTGCAGCGGGAGCTTGAAAACAGTGCAGTGGTTCTTCAACCTGCTGTAGAAAAAACAGCACTTGCGCTGAGAAAGTCTGACCCCCAATTAATGGTCCGTTATTTAACGAATTATTCCGTAAGTCATGCTGAGAAAGTTGTTAGACGATGGAAAAAACTTGGCGAAGATCTCATGACAAAATATAACGATGGTTATGTTAAAGATGAAAAAGGACGACCAAAGGCAGTTGGTTATCCTGAATCCTGGCTTCGTGAGGTGATCCGTTCTCGACCTGAACAGTTTAAACTTAAAAAGTGGGATAAAAAATAGAGAGTAACGTGCTGGAGATTCAGTGTTATTTGCGTCGGTGTATGAATAATGATGAGAGAATTGCACAGAAAGCCTCGAGTGTTTTTTTCTGAAAGGTTTGGCTTTTGGATTGACTTTGAAATTTTAATTTTTAGCTTTCAGGATTTATCTTACGCAGGAAAGCTGTGTGTAAATGGCGTTTATGGGAAAGACTGAAAGTTTAGTTCTTCGACAAGAGGTGTTTTACTTTTTAAATTTCAACACACACGAGAATTAGATTCCTCGTTTCACTCGGAAAGGCACGAAGTGAGTGTCTTTCTCAGGAAGTGCTGATTTATTGGCACACCGAAGAATCTTTTGCCCATCAGTGTTCCGGTGCAGAGTATTTTTTACGGGTTAGCCTGCGCAGAGGCAGAACCGCTGTGGGGAATAAAAACTCAGGAAGTCGCCCAGCATAGATATACTGGGCGATCATATAAAAATTTTAAGCACGAAATCCTGAATTCTATACAAATCCAAAATTCTAAATTCAAATGCTCACAATCCTATTTTTGGATTTCGGTTATTCGATATTTGAATTTGTTTAGAATCTCGATATTAGAATTTCAAATTTATCGCTATGAGGTAACTCTAAGATTTTTGCCAAAGTTTAGTA
>CAYYPT010000090.1:0-10634 GCA_964473625.1 uncultured bacterium
TTGAATATATGAAAGTGTTACAGAGATTGTTTTTGATTATTCCTGGAACGATCAGTAAAGATTAAATCTCCTCTTAAAAACTGCTCCGAGTCTTGGGAATAACAAAGAAAAAGAAATCTCTATCCATTATTACCTATTTCTTTACCTCTTGACTTTCTGCTTTTTACATTACCGCACCTCAGATTCTTCGCCCCACTGCTCGGACTCAGAGAGAACAATCAATATTTCACATTCAACTGAAGCACAGCCGTGCGGGGAGGTCCCATGTTAGCTGGCGAAGTAAGATAGTTGTATTGAAAAAGATTATCAACAAGAAATCGGAGAGAGGAGTGTTTCCCGGAAACACCAAATCTTAATGATACAACATATGTTGGAACAAGTTTATCTATATCAGGAATGTAAGCTTTGTGGTATATATCGATCCGTTGAATTTTACTTAAATATCTAAAATCAATGCCAAGTTTTATTGGATGAAATGTTATGTCATTTGTTATGTATAACATATGTTTTGATCTGTATTTAAGAGGAGCACCGTAATATTCACCAGGAGAGAGATCCTTAGAATCGATTAAAGTGTAACCGATTCTGGTGGAAACGAGTTGGGACCACCAATCGGTTCGTTGGGAAAGATCAAGTCCCCGTACCTGTGCTTTAACAACATTCATGAATCGAACAACAACAGTGTTATTGGGACCTGTAACGAGTTGAGGCTCAATTAAATCATTGTACTTGGAATAAAAAATTGCTACATCTAACTTCATGGATTTACTAATTCCCTGTCGTATCCCTATTTCTCCGGAAACACTTCTCTCAGGCCGAAGGTCAGGATTGGGAGCAACATGTAAACCGCTGGTAAAGGTTGAAACAAATCGCTCTCCAATAGCAGGTGTTCTGAATCCCTCTCCAAGGGAAAAACGCAAATTTGTTTCTGAGGGAAGATTCAGATTAACCCCAAGTTTTCGGGAAAGTTCACCGCTGGCGTTGATCCCTTCACCGTTTTCTCCATCATACCGGGCACCAAGTGTTATCTTCAGTTTTTTCCATAACTTCTGCTCTAACTGAAAATAGTAAGAAACCTTGGAAACACGACGGTGTCCATACTGGATTGATTCTACCTCATCACTCTGAAAATCTCCTCCCATCACCATGATCCCGTGGGAAGTAACCTGTGTGTTAAGCTGAATTTCGCCTCCCCGGGTGTGAATAGTGGAAGCCCTAAAAGGAACTCCCCGTTCTGGAGTTCCGCCGAATTTACTTTGGAGACGATCTTCTGTAGAACTGTTATTGAATCTCCCTTTTACTGAGAGATAGACCCGACTGTTGAGAACATAAGAGATAGAGGGGAATACGTATGTATTTTTTAACCGAGAGCGGGTTCTGTATCCGTAAGGATCAGAACCATTCTCGTAAGGATGCCTCAAATCTTTCCAGTAAATAAAATAGCCGCCTTTGTCTCTCCCGTAACCTGTGAGGAGATCAAATCTAATATCAGAGGTTAAATTATAACCAAGCTTTGCCATGAAGTTAAAAATTTGCTGATCGTCGTTTTCTTTGTAACCTGTAGTTGTTCTGTAATTGGAAGATAGAAAAGTTGAAATGCCTCCTAAATGAGTAGAAAAATCTACAGCGGTGCCCTCAAAATGGTGACGTTTATCTGTCCACTCCCACTGAGGATAGGAGGAATGATTATAAAAACCTGTAAAAGTGCGAACACCTATATGGCTGCCTTCTGGTGGTTCCTTGGTTATAATGTTTATAACACCTCCCATGGCACTGGAACCGTATAGAGCAGAGCCTGATCCTTTCATTACTTCAATCTGTTTGATGTTGGAGGTTGGGATAGCATACCAATTTACACTCCAGTTATCGCCAGTCATAAAAGGCTGTCCATTAATAAGAACAAGAACCCGACTTCCCATTCCCTGGTTGAACCCACTGGAACCGCGAATGGTAACCTGACCACCGTCAAGAGCATTTACTCCAGGAACATATCGTAAGGCTTGATCAAGAGAAGAAATATTGCGTTCATTTAATTCCCGTGCAGGGACAAGATCCAAACTCACAGGAACATCTTCCAGAGACTGCTGGTAACGACTGGCAGTTACTGCAATGCCGTCCATCAAAATAACGGTTTCCTTGAGTGAGAAAGAAAGCCTGATTTTTTCCCCTGGTAGAAGGTGTACGGTTTTTTTTTCTGACTTATAACCTATGGCTGTAACCATTACAGTATAAGTGCTGGGGAAAATCTGAGCAATGATAAAATTTCCTTTGATATCAGTGGCAGCACCCAGCATCGTGCCACGGAGAATAACATTGGCGCCTATAATAGGCTTTCCAGATTTTGCTTCTACCACCCGGCCGGTAATTGTGGCGTATTCTATTTTCTTCTTACCTATTTCCTGGCTGTAAAGAGAGGAAAAAACGAGAAATATTAAAAGTATTCGACATATTAAATGTCTCATGGCAATTCTCCTTCTGTTGAGCGAATCAGATGAAAAACGAAGAAGAAACGAATGTCGCTGAATCCCTCCTGAGGAAAGGTATTAGGTAAAGAGATAAGTGTTAAACTGTCTGCTCTGGAGGTAAACCCAAGAGTGTCCAGCTGGAAAATAGAAGTTTCAACGGGGAGATCAAGAACCCGGTTATCAGTTACTTCGTAAGGACCATCTCCGCGAAGTGTATCAGTAATGGTCAAAACGAGTGGATTTTCAACATTTGGAAGATAAACAATGGGATTAATAGTCAAAACCGCCTGTAAAGAACAAACACCAGCTATAGAGAAAGAAAAAATTCCATTGAGATTGGATTCAATTATAAGTGAGTCAATAAACGATGGAATTTTGTCTTTATCAATAATTGTTACATCAACTGGATTTGTCGTGTCTGGCTCCCAAACTCCAACCGGATTGCCCCCTTCTGGAACAATAGGGAAACTCACTGTTTTGGATGGCGCTTCAGGAGGAGCCAGCCCCTTGTCACAGGACGTAACGACGAAAAGCGTCAGGGCTAATAACACTACTAATTTCTGCACCATTAAACACCTCCGCAGATGAAATCTAACCTGTTTCTTTAACGTACTGAACTTTAGCAAGTTTGACAATTGACAAATCGGATATTTTTTGGAAAATCACTTTCCCCTGTCGTTCCCGCAATGTTCTGTCGAGAACCCACCCTTGCAACCACCCCACCTGGATTTTCGCTTAAAAACATGCGGGAATGACAGCTTAGCTATTAGTATAAATAGCTGGAAATTTCTACCTAAAATAGCTCCTGACCATTCATATTTCTTTTTTAATGTAATAAAATTCTATCCGAAATTCAAATATATTATTTTGTGATAGAATGTCAAGAGAAAAAGCAATTGATTCTCATCATAATATGTATTACATTAAAACGTTTCAAAACGGACACTTAAAACCAGGAGCAGGTTTTGAGAAAAATAAAAGTAGGTGTCGTAGGGGTAGGGCATCTCGGGCGTTATCATACTTTAAACTATGCCAGAATGCCCGAAGTAGATTTAGTGGGAGTTGTGGATCTGAACAGCCAAAGGGCTCTCAGCGTAGCATCTGAGGCTGGGTGCAAAGCTTACGAGACTCTTGATTCACTCCTCAAAGAGGTTGAAGCTGTAAGCATTGCTGTTCCAACAGATCAGCACTTTCAAACAGGCCAAAAAGTACTGGAATACGGGATTCACTGTCTTGTTGAAAAACCTATTTCGAAAACTTTAGAGGAAGCAGACAGTTTGATTGCTCTTGCCGAAAATAAAGGAGTGGTTTTCCAAGTAGGCCATGTGGAAAGATTCAACCCCGCAATGCAAGCCATAGCAGATCTAAACATAGAGCCCAAATTCATCGAGTCACATCGGCTTGCCCCTTTCAACCCCAGGGGAACAGAAGTAGCTGTTGTGCTGGATTTAATGATACACGACATCGACATCGTTCTCAGCTTGGTAAAAAGCCCTGTGGACAAAATAGATGCAAGTGGAGTAGCTGTCGTATCGGATTCCATTGATATTGCCAATGCAAGGATACGTTTTAAAAATAACAGTGTGGCAAATCTTACAGCAAGTAGGATTTCTCAGAAAAAAATGAGAAAGATGAGGTTGTTTCAGAAAGATGCCTACATCACTGTGAATTTTTTAGAGAAGAAATCAGAAATTTACAGATTAGATACAGAAGAAGAATCCGGTATTACTCTGGGAGAAATTGGAGTTGGTGAGAAAAAAAGAAAAGTTATATACAAACATCCAACCCCTCCTCATGAAGAGGGGCTGGAAAAAGAATTGAAAACTTTTATTCAAACTATACAGGGAAAGCATCCAGCAGCTGTGTCTGGCAAAGAGGGAAGAAAAGCTCTTTCTGTAGCACTTCGAATCATGGAGGAAATGAAAAAATAAATGGAAGTTGATCGCTTTTTTTTCAAATATAGAAGCTATACACCAATCCCATTAATCATTGTGGTTTTAATACTGGCTAATCCAAGCTGGATAAGTTTTATAGTGGGATTCGTATTTGTCCTGCTGGGAGAGGGGCTGAGATTCTGGGGGGTGGCTTACGCGGGCAGTGCAACCAGGACAACGGGAAAAGCCGGGGGTGAAAGGTTAATAACTGACGGCCCGTTTGCTTATGTTCGAAACCCTCTCTATCTGGGAAATTTTTTAATGAGTTCTGGCTTTCTGATTATGAGTTGGGCATGGATGCCGTGGATGATTTTTATTTTTATTTCCCTTTTTGGAATTCAATACAGTTTTATTGTGCGTCACGAAGAAGAATATCTGAGTAAAAAATTTGGTGAAAAATACACAAATTACAAACAGTGTGTCCACAGATGGATACCATATTTCAGAAAATACTCTTCTCAAGAGAACTCAGTACCACATTTTATGAAAGCTTTAAAATCTGAGCGAAATACACTTCAGGCAATTATAGCAGTTACTGTGCTTCTTTTTATTAGATGGTATTTCTTATGAACGTTACGAAGAGAAAAATTCCAATTCTCATTGTGGCCGGTGAAGCCTCCGGGGATATGCACGGTGCCGGGCTTGTTAGAGAGCTGAAGAAGAAAAATCCCAATTACCAGTTTTTCGGTATCTGCGGTGAGATGATGGAGAAAGAAGGTGTTGAACCAATCCATCATGTGAGGGAAATGTCTTTTCTGGGTTTTTTTGAGGTGGTAAAGCATCTTCCTTTTATCAGGCAAGTACTTAAAAACATGACAACCTTAATGGAGGAGAGGAAACCTTCTCTTATTATATTAATTGACTACCCCGGTTTCAACCTCAAACTGGCAAAAGAAGCAAAAAAAAGAGAGATTCCTGTGATTTATTACATTAGTCCTCAGGTGTGGGCATGGAGAAAAAAAAGGATTAAAAAAATTGCCAGGCGTATAGACAAAATGATAGTTATTTTCCCTTTTGAAGAAGACTTATATAGAAAAGAAGGTGTGGATGTACAATTTGTAGGACATCCTCTTTGTGATACGGTAAAGGTTAATCAATCCAGGGAAGAATTTTTCGAAGAAATTGGTATGGATTATTCAAAACCCACCATTGGACTTTTGCCCGGCTCACGGGAGCAGGAAGTTCGAAGCCTTCTACCGGAAATGGAAAAAGCCTGCAGTATACTTCGACAAAAAATCCCTGGTCTTCAAATAATTCTGGGAAAAGCCCCGATGCTTCCTGATAAAATTTATAAGCAGTTTCTCAGTGAAAATACTTATTCTGTCCGTAATAAAACTTATGAGGTTATGGCTCATTCTGATGTGGTTATCGTGGCATCTGGAACAGCCACACTCGAAACGGCTCTTCTTGGAACACCAATGGTTATTTTATACAGGATGTCTCCTCTTTCTTTTCTCCTTGGGAAAAGCATGGTTCGGGTAAAACATATAGGACTGGTAAATATAGTCGCAGGGAAAGAAATTGTGCCTGAACTCATTCAGGGAAAAGCAAAAGGGAAAAGGATTGCAGAAGAGGTATTGTCTCTTCTCACTGATAAAGAAAGAAGCAACAAAATAAAAGAAAAACTTAGAGAGATGTCTCACAAATTAGGAGGTAAAAGGGCAACAGAGAGAGCAGCCAGGGCAGTGGTGGAATTCACAGAAATGAATTAGTTCTAACCGGTTAATAAAATAGAGATTCTTACGAATGGAAATTTGGGAAAGCAAACTATGGGGAATAATCTGCTGGCCTCTGTCGATTTTGTATAGACTGAGTATAAAACTCCGGAAATATCTCTACGACCTGAACGTTCTCTCAGTAGTTCATCTTGATGCAAAAATCATCAGTGTAGGGAATATTACAGTAGGTGGAACAGGTAAAACTCCAATGGTAGAAAGACTGGCTCGGCTTCTCATGGAAAACGGATACAATATTGCTGTATTGAGCAGAGGATATCGTAGAAAGAAAAAAAACACTATGATTGTTTCCGACAGAAACGGCCTAAAAGCAACTCCAGAAGAGGCAGGTGATGAACCAATTCTTCTTGCAAAAAAACTTCCCGGTATACCTGTGGTGGTGGGCAGGAATCGCAGAGAAACAGGCAAAAAGGCTGCGGAAATGTGGAAATGCGATGTTCTTATCCTGGACGATGGTTTCCAATACATGGGTCTGAAAAAGGATCTTGATCTGGTTCTCATAGATTCTCAAAATCCGTGGGGAAACGGGAAACTTCTTCCAGCAGGTCCATTGCGAGAACCTCTCTCAGAACTGAAAAGAGCTCATGCTGTTGTTTTTACCAGAGTAAATGAAAACAGAAATATAAAAGCGAGCATGCAACGCGTGCAAGAAATTATATCTGCCCCAATATTTCACTCTGTTCATCAGCCGTCAACGTGGGTGTCTCTCAGTAAAGGAGATAACTTCCCGTTAAATTTTCTAAAAGGGAAAAAGGTTGTAGCTTTTGCTGGGATAGGGAATCCTGATTCATTTGAAAAAAGTTTAACGGAGATTGGTGTTGAGACTGTAGACTTTATAAGATATAGAGATCACTACTGGTATAAACAGAAAGACTTAGATCAACTCACACTGATGGCTGAACAAAAAGGGGCAATGGCGCTGGTAACAACAGAAAAGGACGGAGTGCGTTTACCGCTTTTAGGCAAATACAAAACTCCAATTTATCTTCTGCAAATAACTTTAGGAATAAAAGCAATCAATAAGTTTAAGAAACTTATTGATTCTGTTTTGAAAGCTCCCTCAAGGGAAAAGGAGAAGCCAGATGGAAAAGAAAAGAATCATGGTAGTCGACGATGATAAGAATACACGGCGACTGATTGAAGATATTCTGGCCAAAACCAACCAGTATGAAACTATACAATCTTCTAACGGAGAAGCTTGCCTCAGGAAGCTAAAAGAAACTAAAGTTGATCTGGTACTTCTGGATCTGCAGATGCCAGGCATTAACGGAATTGACACATTGAAAGAAATAAAAGTGCAGCATCCAAATCTTCCAGTAATAATAATGACAGCTCACGGTACTATAGAAAAGGCTGTCTCATCCATGAAACTCGGCTCGTACGATTTTTTAACAAAACCTTTCCCTGCAGAACGTCTAAAGGTAACTGTTAAAAATGCCTTAGAAGCAAATGCTCTTGAAACAGAAGTCCAGCACTTAAGATCCGAGTTGAAATACAAGTACCAATTTAAAAATATTGTGGGTCAGAGCAGTGCTATGCAGAAGGTCTTCCGTGCAGTAGAAAAAATTGTGGACAGCAATGTTACAGTTCTTATCCAGGGAGAAAGTGGAACAGGGAAAGAACTTTTTGCAAGGGCCATCCACAATCACTGTAAAGCAAGAAATACAAAGCCGTTCGTAGCTGTTAATTGCACAGCTCTTCCCGAATCTTTATTAGAAAGCGAACTCTTCGGTCATGAAAAAGGAGCTTTCACTGGTGCTTCATCAAGAAGAATTGGTAAGTTTGAACTGGCCGATGGTGGAACAGTATTTCTGGACGAGATCGGCGACATGAGCCTTTCGACCCAGGCAAAGATATTACGTGTTCTCCAGGAAAGAGAGTTTGAACGAGTTGGGGGCAACACTCTTGTCAAGGTTAACATCCGGCTTATCTCAGCAACAAATAAAAATCTGGAAGAAGAAGTCCGCAAAGGTTTGTTCCGGGAAGATCTTTTTTATAGAGTTAGTGTTTTCCCAATTAAACTTCCTCCACTCCGGGAGAGAAAAGAAGATATTCCCCTTCTTGTTGCACATTTTTTTGAACGATACGCTAAAAGAGAAAATAAAACAATAAAAGGAATTCAACCCGATGCTTTGAAAATTTTGCTGAACTATCACTGGCCCGGAAACGTTAGAGAATTGGAGAATGCAATTGAAAGAGCTGTAGTAATTACGGGATCGCCAACATTGAGAGTTGAGGATCTTCCACCACATATTGTAACAATAGGACAAACAATAGGAAAAGAAGAATTTACTTACACGGGAGAAGCGCTACCTCAGTGGATTGAAAAATTAGAGGTTGATGTTTTAAGAAAAACCCTGTTAGAATTTGAAGGAAACATCACTAAGGCAGCCAAAAAACTTGGCATTGGCAGAGCAACGATCTACCGTAAGGCAAAAAAATATAATTTGCCCATATCAAGATAAGGAGATAATCTTTTGGCACAGGTTTCTGATTTTTTAGTAATTGGCAGCGGCGTTGCCGGACTTTCCTTCGCTCTTCGGGCCGCCGAAGTAGGAACAGTAATTGTTCTTACAAAAAAGGAACGTGCAGATTCCAACACAAATTATGCACAGGGGGGAATAGCTTCAGTTTTTGCTTCTGATGATTCTTTTGAGCTTCATATAAAGGACACTCTCACGGCAGGTGTGGGACTATGTCATATTGATGCTGTGAATTTAATTGTGAGAGAAGCTCCCGAACGGGTGCTGGAATTAGAAAAATGGGGAGCAACTTTTAACCGCAAGAAGGAAAAAGGGCATCCTTTTGATCTCGGGAGGGAAGGCGGACATTCCAGAAATCGCATTGTTCATGCCATGGACCGGACTGGCATGGTTCTGGAACAGGCCTTGCTGGATAAGGTTAGAAATCATCCTAACATTCAGATTCTTGAAAACCATAGCGCTGTTGAATTCGTTACAGAGCATCATCTAATGGGAGGTGGAAAAACCCAGGAGGATGAAATCCACTGCTGGGGTGTTTATGCTCTGGATGGAAAAACGGGAGAAGTAGAAGTTTATCTTTCCAAAGTTACCCTTCTAGCTTCAGGAGGCGCAGGCAGGGTTTATCTTCACACTACCAATCCCCCTATAGCTACCGGCGACGGAATTGCAATGGCCTACAGAGCTGGGGCAGAAGTAGCCAATCTTGAGTTTATGCAGTTTCATCCTACAGCTTTATACCACCCTGACGGCGATTCTTTCTTGATTTCTGAAGCAGTAAGAGGATTCGGAGGAATCCTGCGTACAAAAAATGGCGAAGCTTTTATGAAGAAATTTCATGAACAGGCAGATCTTGCCCCTCGCGATATTGTAGCAAGAGCTATTGACACTCAAATGAAAATTACCGGAGATGACTGCGTTTACCTGGATGTTACTCATCTAGACCCGGACGAAGTGCGAAAGCGGTTCCCACAGATAAACGAGAAACTTCTTTCTTTGAAAATCGACATGACAAAAGAACCAATACCTGTTGTGCCTGCTGCCCACTATATGTGCGGTGGTGTCTTGACTGATCTGGATGGGCACAGCACTTTAAAAGGACTTTATGCAACAGGAGAAGCTGCATGCACTGGCCTTCACGGTGCAAATCGTTTAGCTTCAAATTCACTTCTTGAAGCCTTGGTTTTTTCTAAAAGAGCCTACGAGAACGCTGTCCGCTATCTGAAAAACAATCAAATTGAGCTACCTGCTATTCCTCCCTGGAACGATGAAGGAACTTTTAACTATGAAGAATGGGTTTTAATTTCGCACGATCGAAGAGAAATCCAACGACTAATGTGGGATTATGTAGGTATTGTTCGATCTGATGAACGTTTGCAGCGGGCTGGCAGGAGAATTGAACTTATTGCCGAACAGATTGAAATGTTTTACAAAAAAACTAAAGTCACGCCGGCTTTACTGGAATTAAGAAATATTGCAACAGTGGCTTCTCTTATTATCCGGTCTGCTCTTTTCCGGAAAGAAAGCAGAGGACTTCATTATACTACCGACTATCCCGAAAGAGACGATGAGCACTGGCTGGGCGATACAGTTATCCAGGGCGAGAATATAGAACTCAGACCGCTTTCCCCCACCTTCATTATCCCAATAGGTTTTAAAGACAATGGAAATTGGACTTACCAGCGACAAATATAAAAACATTCCTATCACAACTATACTTTATTTCTTTCGGTGGTTGGGGATACAATTCTCAGAAGTCACGGTCAACATTTTTAACCAACCGGAAAAATCTTTACAAAGCGCTCGGGGAATGAAATTGGGGCTCCATCTTCCTAATTTTGGAAATTATGGATACGATTTTTCGTCAATGCGCTGCCGACGTAAGATTGAAACCATCCTTCATCAAATCCACCTTAACAGAGAAAAATTTCACTTTCAGTATGCTGTTTTCCATCCCCCTGAAGAGCCTTCTTTTTATGATTTATGGGATTTTTACCTTACTAATCTGAAGCAAGTGGG
>CAYYPT010000091.1:0-4782 GCA_964473625.1 uncultured bacterium
ATTTTTAAAAAAGTTCAATCCCTCTAAAGTTACTTTATTTTTGAGTCAATGCGTGGAAATGAGGGTATCCAATAAAAGATAAAAAAATCTTGACTTTTATTGTAAAAGAGTTAATTTATGAAAAGTAATCGTATTTAATTTAGTCAGGCGAATGTAGCTCAGTTGGTAGAGCGCCAGCTTCCCAAGCTGGATGTCGCGGGTTCGAATCCCGTC
The DNA here is from genome assembly GCA_964473625.1 of uncultured bacterium. Classification (GTDB taxonomy): domain Bacteria; phylum Zhuqueibacterota; class QNDG01; order QNDG01; family DSAB01; genus CAYYPT01. Next base: position 214 of record CAYYPT010000091.1, read on the forward strand.
ATTCGCTCGTTTTTTTTCGTACAAGGCATTTTCCTCAAAGAATAAAAAAAGGAGGATCATCATGTTACGGTCATTCAAAGGTGGTATAGCTGTTCTAGTTTTAATCATGGCCCTACCAATTTTTCTCATGGGGCAAGGATATGTGCAGCAAGTGGGAACAACTGGAAATGTTGACTGGACTCAACAGGTAGTCCGCTGTACAGGTATTGGTGCGCCAAACCCCAATCTTCCCATGACTGCACAACGAGCAGGTGCTCTCAGAGCAGCTAAACTGGATGCTCTGAGAAACCTGCTGGAAACAATTAAAGGACTTTACCTGACATCCGAAACAACAGTTGAGAATTCCATGGTTTCCAGTGATGTAGTCCGTACTCGAGTAGAAGGCGCAATAAAAGGATTTCGTATAGTAGATACCCGCTACATGTCTACAGGCGACGTCGAGGTTGATGTAGAGGTTCCTTTAACAGGCGTAATAATGGATGCTCTCCTGCCTCAAAATTTTGGAGGTGGAGTTCTCATGACAGGCGGCCAGCTCCTCTGTCCACTCTGTGGTCAACCCTGGCCAAAAGGAAAACCTGTTCCTCCTGGTGTAACTCTTATCCGTGCAGGTACAGGAACTGAGAACCAGAGTAATGCTACCAGCGCTGTTTACACAGGTCTTATCATCGATGCGAGAGGTCTGAATGTACGACCTGCTATGGCACCCAAAGTGCTTGATGACCGTGGGGAGGAAGTTTACGGCTCTAAATACGTAAGTCGGGAATACGCTGTTGATATTGGCATGGTTGGGTATGAGAAAGACATCAATCGTGCTCGTCTTAACGAAAGAGTGGCGGATAATCCACTCATTGTTAAAGCCATTGAAGCTTCCGGTCCAAACAAAACAGATGTTGTAATCAGCAGTGCTGATGCATTAAAAATCCACAATGCTGCAGCAAATATGAATTTTCTGCAGCACTGCAAGGTAATGTTTATTCTAGACTAAAAACCAATTTATTCTAACTAAATGAGGGAGGATACCCATGAAGATCCGTACCCTTAAAACAGTGGCTATTGTTGGCTTTTTTGCAGGATTAATAATCAGCGGCTGCGGGCCCAAACCTCAAAAAGCCGAGTCCGTGCTGGACACACCCGATAATCACTACAGTCAGGGACTCCGTGAATTAAAAATTGGCCAACTGGACAGAGCAGCAGAAGAATTTCACCGTGCCACTGCACTTGATCCCAATTACCCCGGCGGGTACGTTGGAATGGGATTAGTAATGGCAGAAAAGAAAGATTTTAAAAAAGCTCTCGAATGGGTAAATAAAGGAATCGACAAAAACAACAAGTTTACAGATGGATACATTGCCAAAGGCCGTATTTTAGTCAAAGAGAGAAAAGGAGACAACTGGCTAAAAAAAGCTGTAGATCAATTTGAAAAAGCTTTGAAGATTGATCCCAACTCAGAAAAAGCCCTTTTCTACATGGGAGAAGCGTATAAAGAAGCTTACAAATTTGATGAAGCGGCTAATACTTTCAGTAAAGTGATTGCTATGAAGGGCGATTTTGCTAAAGATGCAAATAGAGAATGGGAAATTGTACAGAAAATTCAGCGAGCTGCTCCAGGAACAAAGATAGGTGCAAAAATTGCTCTTATTCCTGAAATCGATAGAGCTGATCTGGCTGTGCTTTTTGTGGAAGAACTGAAGCTTCTAGAAATTTTGAAGAAAAAACAACCCAAAGTATACGATACCCGTTTCCGACCGCCAACTGACCTAAGAGAGATGGAAACAACAAAGAAACAACCCATACCTGCAGCAACAGATATTGCAAATCACTGGGCAAAAAACTGGATCGAGGATGTAATAAAGGCTGGCGTTATTGAACCATTTCCTGACCATACTTTCAGACCTGACGATAAAATCACACGAGCAAACTACGCTGTATTTTTGCAGAACATTCTTATTGCAGTCACAGGCGACGAAAAACTTGCCACAAAATACATTGGCACACCATCACGCTTTCCAGATGTAAATCCGACCAATTATGCTTATAATGCTATCTGTCTGACTGTAGATAGAGGCATCATGAAAGCAAACACCATCGATGGCTCCTTTGGGCCATCTAAAACGGTCTCTGGTGCTGATGCTCTTCTGATTATCAGAGACTTCCAGAACGCTCTAAGAATGACGTTTTAGCCAAGGGAGGTTTTCTTGAAAATTCTACAAAAAGAAAATATCATTATTTTAGTTCTTGTGGGATTCCTTTTCCCGTGGCAGAAAAGTATTTCACAGGAGCAAGACACCTCCAATGTTGAGGTAAAAGAAGTGGTTTCCTCTGGCGTGGGCTCCATTGTTGAAGGCGACGTTGCTCATGCCAGAGATGATGCCATTGAAGATGCCTTGAGAAAAGGCATTGAACAGGCACTGGGGCTTCTCATGGAATCTGAAACACTCGTTGAAAATTTCCAGCTTATTGAAGACAACATTTTTAGTAAAACCCAGGGTTACGTCCAAAAGTACAGTGTTATAAAAGAAGGGAAAAGAAATGATCAGCTCTATGAAGTAACCGTGAGAGCTACTGTAAAGATGGCTGATCTCAAAAACGACCTTCAGGGCATTGCCACCTTAATGCATCGCAAGAAAACCCCAAGAATGATGGTAATGATAGAAGAACGCAACATAGGAGAAGCCCCCGGTCTATTTCACTATTTTGAAACTGATATGAATACAGCCGAGACTGCTATTATGCAGGCCTTCATGGCAAAAGGGTTCAAGTTTGTTGATCAGGCAACAGTAAAACGAAACCTGGATAAAGAAAAAGCAGCTGCTATCCTTGAAGGTGATGTTGCTCAGGCAGCTGCTCTGGGACGAAAAGTTGGTGCTGAAGTTGTAATTACGGGTAAAGCTTTTGCAAAAGCAACAGTTTTTGAAGCTTTCGGTGCAAAACAAAGATCCCAGCAGGCAACAGTGACAGTTCGAGCAATTAGAACCGATACAGGAGAAATAATTGCCACTGCTTCTTCTCACGGCGCCTATCCCCACATTGACGATGTTGTTGGAGGAACAAAAGCAATCCAGAAAGCCTGTGAAAAATTATCAGATGAACTCATGACTCAAATACTTGATCGCTGGCAGTCTGATGTATCCTCCGGTACTACTCTAACGCTTAAAGTTCGCGGTGTATCAAACTTTGACCAGCTTAAAAAATTCAAAAATGCTCTAAAGTACTATGTTCGTGGACTTTCATCAGTAATACAACGAGATTGGTACAATGGTTTTGCAACATTAGAAGTTGTAATGAAGGGGACAAGTGAAGATTTAGCTCAGCGCCTTTCGGGCAAGAACATCGAAGGAATCAAAGTAAACGTGGTGGGAATGAGCCAGAACAGCGTAACAGTTGAACTGAGTAAGGTGGAGTAAGTTGTTTTTGATTTTATTGTATCGATGAGGATGTCGATTGAAGTAATAGAAGTTTTGAAAAATAAGCCGATGTTTCGATTTTAAGACATCAATTTCAAAGAAATCTTCATATCAGGAAATTGGAGAATTCTGGGATACACATGACCTATCTATAATAAATATGTGACCTTCTGAAAAACTGAAACAAGAAAAACAAATAGCATAACAGAACACGTTCTCTCGTTCCCAAACTGAGTTTGGGAACGAGGAGGACGAGAAGGGTTAAAAAATAGTTGCAATTTAGAAAATTGTTGTTTACCTTGTATTACAACTAAATACAAGGAGGACAATTATGAGTACAGCAATATCAGTCCGTATACCAGATAAATTAGCCGCAGAGCTTGAGGATATTTCAAAAGATACTGAAAGGCCAAAATCTTTTCATATCCAGAAAGCAATTGAACAATATCTTTCTGATCGCGCAGACTTACAAGTTGCACTGGACCGTTTACACGATACTACTGATTCTATCATTTCAATAGAAAAAATGAGGAAAAAACTTGAGTTATAAAATTTTATTTAAAAGCTCAGTGCCGCGTGATCTGAAAAAAATCGATAAGTCAAAAGTTAGTACTATATTAGACAAAATAGAAAAAGAATTATCTGAAAATCCAACCAAATATCCTACGCTGTCAGGGAAATTTGAAGGATTGAGAAAATTTCGCGTTGGTGACTATCGTATAATCTATACAATACTTGATGATAAAGTTCTTATTTTAAGAATTACTTATAGAAAGAGGACGTATAGATAATTGTATACAACACGGTGGTTATATCATTGATCACTGTAAGAATCTTTCCCAGGGCAAGAGTGAAAGATTTCTGTACAACTTAAGAAAGGAGAGTAACTCAAATGGAATTATCAATAAATGAAAGTAAAATGAAAGAATTATTAAAAGAAGCTTTAATTGAGATGATGAAAGATAAAAAAGAAATATTTTATGAAATTGTAAAAGAAGCAATTGAAGATGTAGGAATGGCAAATGCAATAAAAGAAGGTAGACAAAATAAATTCGTCGAGGAACAACGTATAATAGAAACTATAGAAGGATAAATTAGTGAAAATATTATTTGAGGAAAGCTTCGAAAAAGATTTACTAAAAATAAATAATAGAAGAATTAAAAG
>CAYYPT010000091.1:4882-10603 GCA_964473625.1 uncultured bacterium
AAAGTAATTTTTACTAGAATATTAAATCGAAAAGATATTTATAAATATTTTCCATAGAGTCTATTTCTAAGAAAGGAGAGCGAATCTCATGAAAAAACAAACTTATCTAATCGGAATTCTTGTGGGGTTACTTTTTGTTTTTTCCACTGTATACTCTCAGCCGAAAAAACGTGTGGCTGTTTTTACATTTCAGGACAAAACCGACCATAGCTGGCACTGGTGGAACGGCAGATCCCCGGGTGAAGGTATGGCTGACATGTTAACAACAGCACTGGTAAAATCTGGCAAGTATGTCGTGATTGAACGTCAGGAAATTAATAAAGTTTTAGAGGAACAAAAAATGGGCCAGGCTGGTCTTGTGACACCGGAAAGTGCAGCCAAAATAGGAAAACTCTTGGGAGTGGAACTGGCTGTCATGGGTGCTGTTACTGAGTTTGGATACTCCAAAGAAGGTACTGGGAGCCGTATAAAAGGAATAGGTATCGGCGTAAAAAAACAAAAGGCCACTGTTGCTGTTGATGTACGATTTGTCAATACTACTACTGGTGAAATTATAGCGGCAGAAAATGTTCGAAAAGAAAAATCTAAAGGGGGATTACGAATAAGCGCACCAAAATTCGGTTTTACTAATCAAAACAATTTTGATAATTCCTTAGTGGGAAAAGCCACGAGGGAAGCAGTTGATTCGATCGTAGAGTTGATTGACAAGCAGATGGCACAACTCCCCTGGGAAGGAAAAATTATAATGGTAAGAGGAAACTATGTTTATATGAAGCCTGGATCAAATGCTGGGGTGAAAGTAGGAGACACATTTTATATCTATACAAAAGGTGAAGAACTCATAGACCCTGACACAGGTCTTTCTCTGGGAAATGAAGAGAAAAAAGTGGGATCAATTCAGGTAACAGGCATCCTTGCCAACGGGAAGGCTGCAAAAGCAATTATCAAGACAGGAAGTGGATTTAAAAAGGGTGATCTGGTGAGATTAAAATAATGGAGCTTAAAAATTATATCTAATACTAAAAACATTAGTGAAATTGAAAAAAAACACGCTTTAAAAGAAGTGAAAACTAATTTAGAGGCAAAATGGCCCTATGTGAAATTATTGTTATTTGGCTCATAAGTCCACTCATAGTTTCTGAACAAGAATGGAATCATTCGCCTTTTTCTGTACTTCGAGCGCAAATAATCAATTCAGCAATCTGTATAACTTTTGAAGGGGAGGGTAAATTTGCTGCTCTCCTCTTTCTCTATTTATGTTAAACTCAGAGAACATAAATGAGAAATAATTACAGTATTATAGCAGGAACAATTGTTTTTCTGCTTTTATTAGCATTTCTTTGGTCTACACATCAAATCCTCTCCCCTATTCTTGTGGGGGGATTTTTACTTTTTTTTCTGTTGACGCTAAAAGAGTATCCTTTTGCCCGTCAGCTCTCAGTGGGAGTTACACTTTTACTTTTAATCTGGTTTTTTGCTAAAGCGAAAGGTTTAATTTTCCCATTTGTAGCTTCATTTGTTATAGCTTATCTTTTTGCACCCATAGCCGATTGGCTGGAAAAAAAGGGGATTCCGAGAACAATCGGCATACTTTTTCTTATTCTTTTTACTATTGGTATTATGGTACTTGCCGGCATAATTCTTATTCCTGGTCTGGTAAAAGAAATACAAGATCTTATAAACAGGATTCCAAGCATGGCCCGTCAGGTAACTACTGCCATTCAGAAAGATATTCCAAAACTTCTTGCATTTCTTAAGGTAAATCCTGCAAAGTTGCAACAGAGTTTGTTAAAAGTAATCCCTTCAAAAACAGAACAAATTCTTTCCAATCTTTTGAAAGGAATTACTGGTGTAGGAGCTTTTCTGGGCCAAATTCTCAATGTAATCCTCATCCCTATACTAACTTTTTATTTTTTGAAAGACTTTGAACAAATTAAAGAATGGGCACTTGACTTTGTTCCCAGAAAATATCGAAGCAGTTGTTTCTTCTATTTATGGCGTTCTAACCGAATTCTTGGTGGTTATATTCGTGGGCAGCTTATTGTATGTACCATCGTAGGTATTCTCACAGGATTAGGATTGGCAATCTTTAACATTCCATTTGCTATTTTATTGGGAGTTACAGCAGGGGTTCTAAATGTTATTCCATACATTGGACTCTACACGAGCTTAGCGTTAGCCCTTTTAGCAGGGTTCTTTACACCTAATGTTCTTGCTTCTATGTTAAAAATCGGTGGAGTCTTCTTTATCGTACAGATGTTAGAAGCATACATAATTTCACCAAAAATTGTTGGCAAGAGAGTTGGCCTTCATCCTGTAGCTGTTATTTTCTCGATTCTTGTATTTGCAAAGTTTCTTGGCTTCTGGGGACTTGTCATTGGAGTACCAACAGCAGCGTTGATTAAATTTATTATGGACGAGTGGAAACGACGTCGAAAATGGAGAGAAATCCTTGCCGAAAAGACAATCACTAATGATTAAAAAAGTTGAGAAAGAAAGTATAGCTGAAATTATGGGAATCAGACCAGGGGATCAACTCCTCGAAATTAATGGACATCCTATCCGTGACATTATAGATTACCAGTTTTATTCAGCCGACGAAATCCTTGACTGCACTTTCCTAACAAATAACAAAGTCAAAAAAATACAAATTAATCTCGAAGAAGAAAACATCGGGCTTGAGTTTGAACCGATGCGTTTCAAAAGATGCGGCAATCATTGTATCTTCTGCTTTATTGACCAGAACCCTAAAGGTCTGCGAAAAAGCCTGTACTTTAAGGACGAAGACTATAGGTTATCATTCCTTTACGGGAACTATGTTACTCTTACCAATGTTACCAAAAGTGATATGGAACGGATTGTAGAACAGAAACTTTCACCACTCTATGTCTCGATTCATGCAACAGACCCTGAAATCAGAAAAACTTTACTGGGTTTAAAGCGAAAGGATTATCTCCTTGAGAAAATCCATTTTCTCACAAATCATAGCATAGAACTCCACGGGCAAATTGTTATTTGTCCCGGAATAAACGATGGAGAAGTTCTTCATCGAACTCTGCAAACACTTTCCTCTTTCTTTCCTGGACTGCGCTCAGTGGCTGTTGTACCTGTAGGATTAACCCGTCATAGAAAAGGTTTACCAAAATTGAAAAAACACAATCCTGAATCTGTCCTTGATATAATAAGGATAGTACAAACTCTACAAGAAGAATATGAAAAAAAATTCGGGGAACCTTTTGTTTATCTATCAGATGAGTTCTATCTTCTAGTCGGAAAACCCCTGCCTTCTTCTTTTCATTATAGAGACTTCTGGCAGATAGAAAATGGAGTTGGCTTAACACGATTTTTTTTGAGTTCATTTGAGGATTCTGCTAGAACATTTCCCTCTAAATTGAAGAAAAAGCAACATCTTGTGTTTGTAACAGGGACTATGGCAGAACCAATATTAAGGGAAAACGTTCTCCCCGTTCTAAACAGAATAAAAAATCTTTCTGTAAGGCTACTTCCGATCTCCAATCGATTCTTTGGAGAATCTGTCACTGTATCAGGTCTTCTGACAGGAAAAGACATTATAAATACTCTCCAGAAAGAAAACAAAGACACTACTATTTTGCTACCTTCCAATTGTTTGAATACTGACAATCTTTTTCTGGATGATGTTTCTCTGGAAGAGTTGCGAAGAAAATTGAACAGAAAAATTATTGTGGTGGAAGATTTTAAAACTTTCTGGGAAGAAATATGAACGAACCAATAGTAGCCATTGTGGGACGTCCCAACGTAGGAAAATCGACTCTCTTTAATCGCATCATTAGGAAACGGGAGGCTATTGTTGATGACACTCCTGGAATTACCCGAGACAGAAAAAGCGCAGCAACAGAATGGGAAGGTTTCCAATTCACATTAGTGGACACTGGTGGATATATTCCAAAAACCAAAGACACGATTGAATCGGGCGTCACCCGGCAAGTTCGTCTCGCCGTTGAGGAAGCCGATCTTATTCTTTTTCTTGTAGACTGCACCACAGGAATCACGGATGTAGACGGAGAAGTAGCAGAACTCCTGAGAAAAAGTAGTAAACCATACTTGGTAGTAGTAAACAAAGTGGATCAAAAAAATCGCGAACTGGACGCAGCAGAGTTCATTCGTCTGGGTCTAGGAGAGCCTGTAATGGTATCTTCTCTGGCTGGAAGAGGCGTGGGCGACCTGCTCTCTTTAATAGTTAAAAAACTTGGTCAAACTGGAAGCAAAAAAACCGTAGCAGATGACAACGCAGTAAAACTGGCTATAGTGGGAAAACCAAATGTGGGAAAATCAACATTCATAAATGTGATACTTGGTGAGGAGAGACTTCTGGTTACTGAAATTCCAGGTACAACCCGGGACGCAGTAGATGTGCGGATAGAATCTGGCGAACAGGAATTTGTGCTAATTGACACTGCAGGAATCAGGAAAAGAAGCAGAATTCAGGAGAGTATTGAATACTACAGTGCTTTGAGAACTCACAGAGTTATAGAAAGATGTGAGGTAGCAGCTGTGTTTTTAGATGCTGAACAGGGAATTACACAACAGGATTTGCGGGTCATCCGGGAAGTAATAGATAATAAGAAAGGACTACTCGTTGTTGTAAATAAATGGGATCTTGTAGAAAACGATCGGGAAAAAGTAAAGAATTGGGATGCAGCTCTGCATCTTCGATTGAAAGGAATGTCATACATCCCGGTTTTGTTTGTCTCCTGTAAAACAAAACTTCGAGTTAAAAAAGTTCTGGATCTTGCATGGAAGATTTCTCGGGAAAGGGAAAAGCGTGTTTCTTCCCCCGATCTAAACAGACTTATCGATAAATTAAACCGTAAATATCAGCCGCCAGCAATCCGGGGAAAACGTGTCCGTATTCTCTACGGTACCCAATCAGGAGTTAATCCTCCCAGATTTGTGTTCTTTTCTAATTATCCCCAGTTAGTAAAAGAAAGCTATAAAAAGTTTTTAGAGAATCATATCAGAGGAAACTTTGGTTTTGAAGGAGTACCCCTATCATTAATTTTCAAAAGAAAATAATCTATAGAAGGAAACAAAAATGAAAAAAGTAGTTTTGTGCCTATTTATTTTAGTAGCAAGCCAATCTGTTTTAGCAGATATTTTTTCTCAGAAGATCCAGGCGGATAAAAAAAGAGGACTCATTACAGAAACACAGGCTATTTTCTACGAAGCTCTGCGAGTCTTTTCTCCTGATAAACTGCCCGAACAATATAGAGTAAAAGCAATTTCTCCAGTAAAATGTGGATTTGATTTGAGTTTTAGTATTAAAAGAAAATGGCAGGAGTTTGATAATGAGCAAAAAGCAATATTAAAACCTTTTATTTCTCGTCCGGATCTTCCGTATAGCTACATCAGTCCAAGCGGACGTTTCAAAATACACTACACAACCACAGGACCAGACAGTGTTTCTTCTGCGGACATGGATCATTCTGGTGTCCCCGATTATGTTGAGGAAGCCGCCGAGGCCATGGATCATGTGTACCATGTTGAAGTTGAAAAGCTTGGATTTAAACCTCCACTTGCCGATCAAAACGTAGATGGCCCCGAACTTGATGTATATATTAAAAACACTTCCGGTACTTATGGCTGGACAATGCCTGAAAAAATTATTTCTCAAAAGCCAGACATCTACGCTTGTTACATCGTACTGGATAACGACTACACTCACACCCCAACAAAAGGAAT
>CAYYPT010000092.1:0-10406 GCA_964473625.1 uncultured bacterium
TCAAATGTCCACAATCCTATTTTTGAGTTTCTGTCATTCGATATTTGAATTTGTTTAGAATTTTGATATTAGGATTTCGAATTTATCCTTATGAAGTAGGTTTGACATTTTGCCAAAGTTTAGAACCTTTTTCAGTCTGCATGCTTTGCGTGAAAAACCTGAACCCACACGAGAATTAGATTCCTCGTTTCACTCGGAAAGACACGGAATAAACATCTTTATGTTAAAAGTGAATAAAGTCACATAGTGATATGGCATGATTATTGTAATTATTTTTAGAGGTGTTTTATGTGAATAGCAGGTTAAAATTTTGGGGTAAAGGGGTTTTTGTATATCAATCTAAGATTAAAAATCAGATTTAACTAAACTGAAGGTGAGGCGAGTTTGATGAAAGAAAAGATTCAACGGCTAAATGCCGTTACTCAGAATTTGATCCTTGGAACCGTTACAGGAGTAATAGTAGGTTATAATCTGAAAATATTCTTTCAGCATGCCGGTAAACCTGATTTAATCTGGCTTTTGTTTCTCTTGCTGGGACCGTTCATTGGATATTTTAGTGGGAGGGAACGGCAGAGAGTAGAAAAATTGAAAAAAGAGAAAATGACGCTCGAAGAAAGTTTGAGCGCAGTAGAAAATGCTCTCAATAAATCCAAGAAAAAATATCGTCTTTTGGTAGAACGCGCAAGCGACGCTATTTTTTTGACCAGTGCAGAAGGAAGATTTATTCTATTTAATGAGGCTACTTCTCTTCTTTCCGGTTATAGTAAAGAAGAACTTAAAAAAATAAATCTTTCTGATTTACAACTTGAAGAAACCTCAGAGAAAAATCATAAAACCTGGCTGGATAATGGAATCTATCGGTACGAAACTAAATGGAAAAATAAAGATGGGAACATAGTTTATCTTGAAGTTAATGCTAAATGGATTCAATTTGCAGAACATAGGTTAATATTACACATAGCTCGTGATATTAAACGCCGCAAAGAATTTGCTAAAGAAGAGAAGGCAGTAAGTATTGGGCATGTTCAGGAAAGTAAATTAATTGAGATGGCATTGGCTAATCGTTCTCTTTACGACAAAATGTTGGTTCCTGTAACTGCTACTGCTGGCACAGTTCAGTCATTAATGAAAAAATATCCTGAAGAGGCGGAAAAACTTTCCGATTTACTGTCAAAATGGAAAAATACCAGACAGGGCTTGCAAAAGTTATATTCAAAAAGTTCTCGCGATATGGCTCCTTCACCTTCTTTGTGGAATGTAAATGAAATAGTAGATCAAGAACTTTATTGCTTGGAAACCACTATGGGTTTGCAAGGTGTTACAAAACAAATCTCTTATGGTGAAAATCTGCCTCCTGTTTTTGGGATGGGAAGGAAATTTTCTTTGACTCTTGGCAATGTTCTTAAGGCAGCAATAGAATCTATGAAAAACTCTCAGCGTAAAGAACTTGCCGTATCAACACATTCTATGGACGAGTATGTTCTATTAGAAATTCGCGTAAATAATGCTGTGTCTTTTCGGGAGAATTTATGCCGGGTAATCGATCCATTTTTTGAAAGTAAGGATTGGAACAACGAAGAAAAAATGGAGATTTCTTTGCGAGCTTACGAGTTAGTTTTTAACTCTCTTGGGGCCAAAATGGATGTGGGTACTATGGAAGGAGGAGAAACTATTGTTAAAATCAGGCTTTCTACTGCTGAGCAGAAAAAAGAGAAAGTCACAAAAACGCATATACTGGAAAACTCAGAAAAAGAGAACTCAGTAATTATCTAAGCTGAAGTTTGAAAATTAGTCAGTTTTTAGTTTTTTCCCAAATACGATTTGTGCATGTTTGTACGATACCATGTCACCCACCGTATAAAATGGTTCTTCAAAAATGTAGCTAAAAACTTCTATTTTTTTTACTAACCAGGAAATAAAATATCCCGGAGCATCTGGATTATTATCGGTTTTTAAATACCTGTCAATCATTGGGAGAGTGGAACGAGAAAAAATGTAGAGACAGGGTGAAATAAGATTTGTTCTGGGGTGAGAAGGTTTTTCAACGATATCTATAACTCTATTTGCAGAATTTATTTGAGCATTCCCAGAATTACGCAGTAATTCTATGTCATTACTGGGATGTAGAGTAATTACAGTTTTCCCTACCTTCTCAAAAGTTTCCACAAATTCTTTAAAATCGAACATAAAAATATCATCCCCAGAACATATCATTAGATCGTCATCAACAGCGAATTTGTTAATGGCAAGGGCAATGTCTTTTATAGCTCCCAGTCGGGTTTCATTGGAAAGGGTTTTGTCATTCAGGAGCAAAATCGGAGGTTCTTTCCTATCTCTTTTCTTCTGGAAAGTTTCTTGCCACTTTACAAAATCACTAAAGAATTTTCCGTTGGTAACTATGTAAATGGCATCAATAGAGGGGAGCGGTAGAATTCGCTCTAAAATATATTCAATTATGGGTTTGTCCGCAATCGGGACTAAAGGTTTGGCTGTTGTTTTTGTTAACGGATACAGTCGCGTTCCGTAACCAGCGGCGAGAACTAAAGCTTTCATGGGATATTACCCCTCCATTAATTTTTACTTTGTTCAGGATAGTATATTAATATGTTGTTTTTTTTATCAAAATCAAGAGGGAAAAGGGAGAAAAATAGGAATCATTAAATTTAAAGGAAACATTTCTTTGATATTGACTTTTAATTAAAATTTGCTTATAATAAAAGCTCAAGAAATATTCATTAAAAAATTAGGGGAATAAAGTGTCGAAACAAAAAGAATGGTTTATTGGCCTGGGAGTTGCCTTTGGAACTCTTTTCCTAATTATAATATTGGTGACTTATCTTTCTCAAAGACAGCCATATAATGGGATGAGACTTTCTTCGAGGGGGGAAAAGGTAGCTGTTGTTGAGCTGATTGGGCCGATTTATACTTCTCAGAGAATTGTCAGACAGTTTAAAATATATGGGAAAGAGAAATCAGTTAAAGCAATTGTTTTCAGAATAGATAGCCCCGGTGGTGGAGTGGCTGCTTCTCAGGAGATTTATCAGGCGGTAAAAAAAGTGCGAGCAAAAGGTAAGCCTGTGATTGCCTCAATGGGAAGTGTTGCTGCTTCAGGCGGGTATTATGTTGCCTGTGGTGCAGATACAATTATGGCTAATCCTGCAACTACCACCGGAAGCATAGGTGTAATTGCAGAAATTCCGAATGTAACAGGTCTTTTGAATAAAATAGGAATTAAGTTTGAAGTAATTAAAAGCGGTCGTTTTAAAGACACGGGTTCTCCATACAGAAATATGACCGCAGCAGATAGACGCTATTTACAATCGGCTATAGATGATTTCTTTGATCAATTTGTGAATGTGGTAGTACAGGAAAGAAAGCTCCCGCGGAAAAAAGTTCTTAAATTAGCTGATGGACGCGTATTTACTGGCAGACAGGCTAAGGAGAATGGTTTGGTGGATTTGTTAGGTGATTATGAAGATGCCATTAGCCTGGCAGCAGAATTGGGTGGTATTCAGGGAAAACCGAAAATTGTAAAATTGTATCGCAGACGAGTCACTCTGCTCGATCTTTTGTTTCAGCAAGCCGAAGGAATATTAAGAGGATTGAGCGGAGCTATGCTCCGGTATAATTTAAATTAATCTGGCAAAGTTTAACAAAATTTGTTGAAGCCTATAATATAGTTATAATTAGGCTTGCTTTCTCCAGAATATGGAGGATAAAAATGACAAAAGCCGAAATTGTAGATGTTATTGCCAAAGGCACGGGTCTTACTAAGGTGGAAACTGCTGCTGTAATAGACGGCTTTTTAGCTACTGTAAGTTATGCTCTTCAGAATGGAGAACGTGTAGAGCTTCGAGGATTTGGCACTTTTTGTCTCAGAGAACGTCAGGAAAAACACATCCCTAATCCAAGAACAGGGAAAATGATGATTATTCCTCACAGGATAGTTCCAGATTTTAAACCTTCACCGCAATTGAAGGCATCGGTGGTTAAAGAGATGGAAAAGAGTGGTAAATTTGTTTCTAAAACTCGCCAGAGTCAAACAGATATATTTTCAGAATTGGATCGTTTTATAACAGAAGACTAAAGAAAGGAGGGATGCGGATTGCCCTGTGGTAAGAAAAGAAAACGTCATAAAATAGCAACGCACAAGCGAAAAAAAAGACTCCGTAAAAATAGGCACAAAAAAAAGCTTAGATGAAAGAAATGGTTTTTGAGGGGGAAAATAGTCTGTTTCCTTTGGCTTCCGCCTCTAAAATTTATACTGTTTCTGAACTCACCCGGGAAATCAAACTTACTCTGGAAGAATTTCCTCTTATGTGGGTTGAGGGAGAAATTTCAAACTTAAAGAAACATTCTTCGGGTCATCTTTACTTTTCCCTGAAAGATGCCGAAGCACAAATTTCCTGTGTTATGTGGCGGGGAAGGAGTCAACATCTTATTTTTCAGCCTCAGGATGGGATGAAAGTGCGGGTATTGGGTACTCTGAATGTGTATGAACGTCAGGGGCGTTATCAATTGGATATCCTTCGGATTCTCCCGGCGGGTGAAGGTGAGTTGCAGGTGGCCTTTGAGGCTCTAAAAAGACGTTTAGAGAGAGAAGGGCTGTTCAGCTCTGGCCATAAAAAACAACTTCCTCGTTTTCCTGACAAAATAGGAATAATCACTTCTCCTACTGGTGCTGCTATTCACGATATCGTAAGTGTAGTGGGCAGACGTTTCCCCTCGGTTCAGTTGATACTCCGGCCTGTCAGGGTTCAGGGTGAAGGTGCTGCTGAGGAAATTGCTCAGGCTATTAATGAATTTAACGAATATGGAAAAGTAGATGTTATTATAGTGGGTAGAGGAGGAGGATCCTTAGAAGATCTCTGGCCGTTTAATGAGGAAATAGTTGCTCGCGCAATTTTTAATTCAAATATTCCAATAGTTTCAGCAGTTGGCCATGAGATTGATTTTTCTATTAGTGATTTTGTAGCAGATGCCAGGGCACCGACTCCCTCTGCAGCAGCAGAGTTAGTTGTGAAGGATGGACAGGAACTCCTTCAAACAATTTCTCATTGGAAAAATCAAATGATCCGTTCCCTTAGTGAACGGATTTCTCTATATTGGGAAAGGCTTGATGCCATCAAGAGAAGTTATGGTCTTCGATGGCCTGGTGAGCGGATTCGCGAGTACAGCTTACGTCTTGACGATCTTTCGAGAAATTTAGAAACAATTATTTCCCATCGAATAGAAGATTTGAAGTCGAGCGTAACAAGACTGAATGGAAAACTCCAGGCATTAAGTCCAGAAGCTGTTCTTCGTCGAGGTTACAGTATAACAACCAGAACTCAGGATGGTCATGTTGTTACCAGTTCGTCCGAGATTCTAGAAAAGGAAAAAGTCCGTATAAAATTTTTTAAAGGATCAGTACGAGGAGTTGTGGAGGAGATTGAAGAATAGGAAAGTGTGCGAGTGTGGAAAAATACTTTGACTTTTTGCTTGAAAAATGATTAAAATATGTTTATATTGCTTGTAGTATATAATACAAGTAGGAGGTTTAAAATGGGTGTAATGAGTATTAGAATAGATGATAACAAGAGGAGACTTCTAAAGGTTATAGCATCTCTTGAAGGTAAAACTATGGGTGGAATAGTGGCAGAGTTAATTGAAGAATACATCGATAGGAACAAAGGGAAAATGATAGAACTCTCTGAAAGAGAGAATTTAAATGAGATAATGAAAATGTCAGAATTATCATTTTTGGAATGGGATAATGAAGAAGATGAAATTTACAATGACTTATAGAAAATGGGATATTATTTTAGTTCCCTTCCCTTTTACTAATTTGACGACTACTAAAAAACGGCCTGCATTGATTGTCTCACCCGACGAATATAATGAAAAATTAGATATTGTCATTGCACTCATAACAAGCAAATTAGATTCAGGATACCGCTTAGGGGATTACAAAATTCAAGAATGGAAAAAATCTAATTTGCCAAAGCCCTCGATGATACGAATGAAATTTGCTACTATTGATAAATCCATCGTTGTAAAAAAAATTGGTAAATTAGGTGAAAAAGATCTGGAAGAGTTTAAAAGATTACTTATTGACTTTTTTGCTAAGTAAGGAAAATATCCGGTATGCAAAAGAATAAATAAGTAGAAACTACATGCATTAAGTCCAGAAGCTGTTCTTCGTCGAGGTTACAGTATAACAACCAGAACTCAGGATGGTCATATTGTTACCAGTTCGTCCGAAATTCTAGAAAAGGAAAAAGTTCGTATAAAATTTTTTAGAGGATCAGTACGAGGAATTATGGAGGAGATTGAAGAATAGAAAAGAGTACAAGTTGGGGAGATATTTTAGGAGATTTTCAAAAATCATAGCATCTAAAACTATAGAAGCATGGATAATCAGTCGAAGCCTTAGGTGATACGAATGAAATTTGCAAATTAGTTAGTAATAGGAGCAAAGAATGACTTTAACGTTTTTGGGCACTGCTGCTGCGAATGCTTTTCCAGAAGCTTTCTGTTGGTGCGATAATTGTAGAAGAGCAAGAGAACTTGGCGGACCGAGTTTACGAAAGCGATCTGCCGCACTGATTAACGACGATCTTCTTATAGATCTTGGCCCAGATATTATGACTTCTTCTATTATGCATGGATATTCTCTCTCGCAAGTTAAGTATTGTCTTCAGACTCATGCACATGCAGATCATCTTGACGCTTCCCATCTCCTTTCTCGCAGCCCAGGATATGGTGTTCTTAATGCACCGCCTTTACATTTTTATGCATCACCTGGTACGCTGCGAGTCACAGCACAACTGCTCGAACGCGATTGTGCTCCCCACAATTTATTACAACCCAATATGTGTAAACATTTGAATGTGGAAATTCATCAGGTGGAGCCATTTCAGTCCTTTACCATGGGGTCTTATCAAGTCACAGTGTTGCCAGCGAATCATGATCCTGCAGTAGAGTCATTGCTCTACGCGGTGGGAACAAATGGACGTACCATATTTTACGGTACCGATACTGGTGTGCTCTCAGAGGAAACCTGGAAGGCTTTTCATCAACGTAAACTTCAGTTTGATGTAGTTGTTCTTGATCATACTTATGGGCCTTACAATTCTGGCACCGATCACCTCAATGCAAGTCAATTTATAGAACATGTGACACGAATGCGTGAGGAAGGTTTACTAACTAAAGAGGGTCGTGCTTTTGCAACGCATATAGCACACAGTGGTAATCCTCCTCATCCCGAATTGGCAGAGTTTGCCAGAGACCATGGTTATGAAGTGGCGTATGATGGGCTGACAGTTTAAATCTAAAATTTAAAGAAATAATAAATGATAGCATGTTTCGTTAATATTAGGTATAAATTATGAAAGAATCTGACAACCAAGAACTTACTTTTGAGGAAGCTTTTCGGAGGTTGGAAATTATTGTTCAAACTCTGGAAAAAGGCGAATCAACCTTAGATGAATCAATAAAAGCTTTTGAAGAAGGAATGAAGCTTGTTAAAATTTGTTCAGATAAATTGAACGAAGCCGAGGTTCGTCTTCAGCAGTTAGTAAAAAATGGAGGATTCCATCTGGAGTCTGTTGAATAACTATTTTCGAGGTACCAGTATGGAAAAACTTTTACTTTCTATCAATTCTCCCCAAGATCTTAAGAAGTTGAATATTGCAGCACTCGAGCAATTGGCCGATGAAATGAGAGATTTTATAATTTCTTCGGTTTCTCACACAGGCGGACATCTGGCCCCCAGTCTGGGAGTGGTAGAATTAACATTAGCTTTACACACTGTCTTTGATGCCCCTAAGGATAAAATTCTCTGGGATGTGGGTCATCAGGCGTATGTACATAAAATAATTACGGGACGAAGGGAGCAATTCCATACACTCAGACAGTATGGAGGAATAAGCGGATTTCCCCGAATTACTGAAAGTGAATACGATACATTTGGAGTAGGACATGCTTCAACTGCTATTTCTGCTGCACTTGGGATGGCTACTGCCAGAGATTTGAAGGGGGAAGATTACAAAGTTGTAGCCGTCGTGGGAGATGGTGCTATGACAGGCGGTGTAGCTTTTGAGGGTTTAAATAATACAGGAGGATCAAAACGAGATATCATAGTCATACTTAACGATAACCGTATGTCGATTTCTCCAAACGTAGGTGCACTTTCGCGGTATCTTACCCAGATAATAACAACTCCTCTTTACAATAGGATTAAAACCGACATATGGGAACTAACAGGCAAACTTCCCAAAGGTTCAAAGCAAATTAGAGAAGCTGTCCGTCGTATTGAAGAGGGACTGAAAGGAATGCTTGTTCCGGGGTTGCTTTTTGAACGTCTTGGATTCAGGTATTTTGGCCCGATCGATGGACATAATATATCACAACTTATAAAAATATTTCAAGATGTACAAAGATTCCATGGACCGATTCTCATTCATGTCCTGACAAAGAAAGGGAAGGGATATAAATTTGCCGAGGAAGATGCAACCAAGTTTCATGGATTGGGGGCTTTTTCTCGCGAGACAGGGACTACAAAAGCAAAAAAAGCGCCGACCTACACTGAAGTTTTTGGTAAAGCTCTGGTTGAATTGGCTGAAAAGGATGATAAGATAATAGGTATCACAGCTGCCATGGCTGACGGCACAGGCTTGATTCATCTGGCAAAAAGGTTCCCTGAACGTTTTTTTGATGTTGGTATAGCTGAACAGCATGCCGTATTATTTGCTGCAGGGTTAGCCCTAGAAGGATTCAAACCTGTAGTCGCTATTTATTCTACCTTTCTTCAACGTGCATTTGATCAAGTAATCCACGATATTGCACTTCAGAAAATCCCTGTGGTATTTGCTCTTGATCGGGGGGGGTTAGTAGGGGAAGATGGGCCAACTCATCACGGGAGTTTTGACTTTAGTTATCTCAGACTTGTACCTAATTTTGTGATTATGGCTCCAAAAGATGAAAATGAACTTCGTGACATGCTGTGGACCGCTATTGATTACCAAGAAGGACCAATTGCTTTTCGATATCCTCGCGGTGAAAGCTTAGGCTTGCCATTGAAGAAAGGTTTTGAAAAGATTCCCATTGGGAAAAGCGAGATAATACGTGAAGGGAGCGATTTAGCAATATTAGCTGTGGGGGATAGAGTTATGCCAGCGTTTGAGGCTGCTGAAAGATTGGGAAAAAAGGGGATAACGGCACAGGTGATAAATGCAAGATTTATCAAGCCTATCGATATAGAAATGATTAAAGAAGTGGCACAAAAATTTTCTGTTGTTATAACGATAGAAAACAATACAATTCTTGGAGGATTTGGGAGTGCAGTTGCTGAAATTCTTTCTGAATCAGGAAAGAAAAATGTTTTATTCCAGAGATTTGGTTTGCCAGATAAATTTGTTTCCCACGGAAGTATAAAAGATCTTTTATATAATGTGAAGTTAGATGTTGAAAATCTGGTTAATAGAATAGAAACCTTTATGGCACAGATAAAATGAAGATTGGAATTTTTGCCAACATACATAAAATTAAAGTAAAAGAAACGCTTCCCACTTTTTTAGATTGGCTTACAAATAGGAAAGTTAAGGTTGTTATAAGCCATCAACTTAAAGATTGGTTAGGAGTTGTTACAGAAAGGGTGGAAGTTGTAGATCATACTGTTCTTCCTCGTAAAAGTGATTTGATTATTGCGATGGGAGGAGATGGAACAATGCTTGCAGCCGCCCGTCTTGTTGGAAAGTGGGAGAAGCCACTGCTAGGGATTAATATGGGTGGATTGGGCTTTTTAACAGAAATTTCTGTTGAAGATATGTATGAGAAAATGGAGCATCTCATTTCAGAAAAATTTGCGATTGAAAAGAGAATGGTTTTATCTGCTCATGTTTTTCCGGATCCTGATAAGAATTATTACTATGCACTTAATGATGTAATTCTGGATAGAGGAAAAAGTTTAAGGTTGATAGAAATCGAAGTTACAATTAATGGAGAATATTTTAATACCTATGTTTCTGATGGAATTATAGTTGCGACTCCCACCGGATCTACCGCTTATTCACTTTCTGCCTGGGGACCAATAGTTGTACCTTCTTTAGAGTCAATTATTTTAAATCCTATTTGTCCTCATACTCTAACTGCTCGACCAACACTAATCCCAGCGGATAGCAAAATAACTCTTAAAGTTCACCTTTATGATTCTGAGGCGCTTTTGAGTATGGACGGTCAAAAAAATATTAATATTTTTTCTGATACTGTCGTAGAGATATGCAAAGGTGATTTTTACGTTAATCTTGTAAACTTTCCTGATCATTCCTTTTTCAACCGTTTGCGAAAAAAACTCCAGTGGGGCGGCCTTCCTCAAAAATAATTTTCCTCTTGACATTTAAAAAAAAATTAGTATATTATGTCAT
>CAYYPT010000093.1:0-10387 GCA_964473625.1 uncultured bacterium
AAAAAATAAAATTTT
Organism: uncultured bacterium; assembly: GCA_964473625.1. GTDB lineage: Bacteria > Zhuqueibacterota > QNDG01 > QNDG01 > DSAB01 > CAYYPT01. Next base: position 16 of record CAYYPT010000093.1, read on the forward strand.
TACCGGGGGTCTTTAAGAACAAAAGATTCATTGTAAAAAACATTTTGATTTGAAATTCAAAAAAGCACGGAGATTATATTCCGTGCTTTTTTCATTGACAATCTGCCATTTAACTATTAATTTCAAATAATTAAATTGTTATTTAACTATAGGAGTGACCATGCAAAAAGTATTTTTCCCTTTCTGGTTTTTTGTTTTTATTTTCATGCCCACTCATATTTTTTCACAGACAGATGTAAAACCTTCTGTTGTTTATCTTACAACCTGGGGGGAAAACGAAACCGGATCTATTCGGCTCAAAGATCCCCAGGGAATTTCTGTAGATCCGGCTGGTTTTATTTATATTGCTGATACAGGTAACCAGCGAATTGTGAAAATAAACCCAACTGGCCGATTTGTAACAGAAGTTGGAGGTTTTGGATGGAAGAAAGAAGAGTTCAACGAGCCAGTGGCTCTTTCTGCTAGAGACGGTCTTGATGTTTTTGTAGCAGATTATTACAATCAGCGTATTGTGCGTTATGATAAAGATCTTCATTATATAGCTTCTTTTATTTCCTCTGAGGAGTGGCCGGAATATCTTAGGTTTGGTTTCCCTAAGAGTGTGGATATTTCTTCTCAAGGTGAGCTCTTTTGTCTTGATGATGAGAATAGTCGAGTTCTAAAGTTGAATGTAAAAGGTAATCCTCAACTGAGTTTCGGTGGTTTTGATGCTGGTGAGGGAAGACTCCAACAGCCCCAGAGGTTGCTAGTTTCAGGTAAGGGAAAAGTTTGTGTGTCGGATTGGAAAGATAGTAAGATAGTTGTTTTCGATACCCATGGAAATTATCTCTATTCTTTTGGAAAGGGCATCTTAGAGAAACCAGTCGGGATAGGGGAAGTTGGATCGAAATTTTTGCTTGTGGCAGATGTAGGAAAGAAAAAAGTGTTTATCTTTAAGAATCCTGGACAATTCTTAATGAGTTTTACTGGGGCAAAAATAGGGAAAGTGAGTTTTGGGGAACCAATAGATGTTGCTTGCTGGAGAGACCGCATTTATGTTTTGGATAAGAAGAGGAACGCAGTGGATGTCTTTCGGATAGTGATTTTCTAATCATTACTAAACTAAACTTTGGCAAATTTGTGAGGTGACACCGGAGCCTAATGATAAGAACATTTTACATTTTCTTCTTCTGTTTTTTTTCAGTTTCTCTTATCTGGTCTCAGGAAACAAAAAAATCTTTTAATCCGCTTTACAGAAGAACGGAATTTGTTTCTACTGGTACAGATACTCTTTTTGTACTTCCGGATCATTTTTTAATTCCGGAAACTGTAAAAATTACAAAGGACAGTTTAATACTTGAAGAAGGAAAAGATTATAAAATAGATTACACACGTGGGGAAATATTTTTCTCTCAGCCTCCAGATTCCGGCAGTGGATTTCTAATTACCTATCAAAAATTGCCTGTTCAACTTCTCCTAGAGTACCGTGATTGGACTACTTCTGATACCCTGACAAAAGGAAAGGAAGAAAGTTCTGTTGCTTTTCCTCGCAGAATGATAAAACAGAAGAATAAGGTAGATTACACTGAAAAACTTCAAAAGAGTGGAACCATTTTCAGAGGAATAACAATAGCTACAAATCAGGGAATGCGCCTTCAGTCCGGTTTAAGGCTCCAGGTATCCGGAGTGATAACTCCAAAGGTAGAAGTTGTTGCTTCTCTTACTGATCAGAATACACCTATCCAGCCTGAAGGAAATACTCAGACTTTGCAGGAGATTGATAAGGTTTTTGTTAATATTAATGCTCCTAATTTTAAAGCTAAACTTGGTGATTATGTCTTTAATACCGGGAAAAGTGATTTTGCTTCCTATTCACGTAAACTGGAAGGAGTAATGGGTACTATTGAACCCTCTTCTGGACATCTTACTCTTCTGGCTGCGGCAACTAAAGGTGAATTTACCACAAATTACTTTATGGGACAGGAAGGAAAACAGGGGCCCTATCAATTGACAGGTTCAAAGGGAGAAAGAGAGATTATAGTCCTGGCAGGCACAGAACGAGTATGGATAGATGGGGAATTAATGAAACGCGGGGAAGATAACGATTATGTTATTGAATATGGAAATGGACAAATTACTTTTACCCGCAACCGCCTTATTACTTCTGATTCAAGGATAACTGTTGATTTTGAATATTCGGATCAAAAGTTTCAGAAGAATATTTATGGAGTTGTTGGAGGTGTTAATCTCTGGCAGGACCGTATCAAACTTACAACGTCGTTTTTGAGAGAAGCCGATGATAAAAAAAATCCTCTTGATATTCCCCTGACAGATGAGACCAGAAAAATACTTGCAAATGCAGGGGATCAGGTAGATTCTGCTGTATATTCCGGAGCAAAATATGTAGGTTATAACAAAGGTGACTACGAGAAAGTGGATACTTCTGGTACTGTTTTTTATCAGTACGCAGGTGCAAAAAAAGGTGATTATACAGTGCGTTTCTCTTTTGTCGGCCAGGGAAAGGGAGATTACAGTTTTCAAGGGTATGGAATATACCGCTACGAAGGTCATGGCAAAGGTTCGTATTTACCAATTATTTTTCTTCCCATGGCAACAAGTCATGAGGAGGCAGATATTTCTTCCTTAATTCGCTTTGGGAAAGGTATTTCAGCAGAAGTAGAGTTTGGGATAAGCAATAAGGATTTAAATCTTTACTCTTCTTTAAATGATAACGACAATGTAGGTTTGGCCTACAGCGGAAAATTTAGTATGAGTGAAAGAGCAGTTTCTATTTTGGGGAAAGGAATAGGCAGATTATCGATAAATGGGAAGGTACGATCTGTAGACGAAAGATTTAGACCTCTTGGGAGGATAGCTGAAGTGGAGCACGGAAGGAAATGGGGAATTGCAGAAGGTACATTCTGGGGAGAGAAGATAAAGGAAATTCAAGGAACGTATCAGCCAATATCTACATGGAGTTTAAGCGGTGAATTTGGATCATTTAAAAGAGGGGATTTCTTTCGTTCTGAAAGAAGCAAAGTAGCAACAGAACTTTCCCAGCCTATGATTCCGAAGATTCAGTATCAGGCAGAGCTTATCCAGACAGAGGATGAAAAAGGACTTAAAGGATACTGGCTGAGACAGAATGGAAGGATAAAAGGAAAATTGTGGTGGTTTACTCCCTCGTTTTCCTATAGAGGGGAACATCGGAAAGAAGATAATCCAGATTCAGTGAGGACTGGTTTTTTGTTTGACGAGTGGACAGGTCGTCTGGCAGTTGCGAAAGGGTTTTTGAAAGGAGAAATGGGAGAGACGCTCCGAGATAACCGTAGGTACATAAGAGGTATTCTCCAAAGAAATTCGCTGTCAAGGACGAACAGGTTTCGTTTTGAACTCCACCTCAGGAACAGTTTTTCATCCTCTTTTATGTATACTCATCATACACGAAACTATACTGATCCTTCTTTAAAAGATCAAATATCTGATCTTGCTGATGTAAAATTACGGTTGTCGCCCGGACGACGATTTTTTAATGGAACACTTAACTATCAGTTTTCTTCAACTCAACTTTCTCTCATGGTACGGGATACTATCAAAGTTAAGGAAGGATTGGGAAATTACAGGTACGATGAAAATCTTAAAGAATTTGTTCCTGATCCTGATGGTAACATTTTATTAAGAACAATTTCCACCGGAGAATATATTCCTGTGAACAATTTGAAGATGGGGGGGGAAATTCATCTTGATGCGTCACGTTTTTGGAGAAATGAAAAAGGAATAAAGGGATTCTTGAGATCATGGAGAAGCCGTTCTATGATAAGAATTGAAAGGAAGGACAAAGAACGTGATTTCACAACTGTAAATTATGCCGCTTTCCATCCTGAATGGGGAAAGGATTCAACCATAGTAATGGGACTTTTTTCTTTTTATCAGGATCTGGAGTACCACCCTCAAAAAGCAGATTTTTCGCTTAGACTTCGGTTTCGCAAAGAAGATTCGGAAAACCACCAGCTTACATATGAAGGAATTCTTCAACAAAGAGTAGAACATAGTTTGCGTGTAAAGGCCAATCCGTTAAAAAGATTTGGTCTTTTTGTAGAGTTTCAAGATAAAGAACAATCTAAAATTTATACAACGAAAAACTGGACAAACACAGATATTAGATTACAAGTTTACACAGTTAATGTTTCCTACAGACCAAAACAAAAGATCGAACTGGCACTAAAAACACAGGCAAAAGTTGCACGAGATTTTTACCCTCATCCCATAACAAGAGCATCCTCTTTCTTCTTGCTTCCAAGATTTGGATACTCTTTTCGTGGGAAGGGACATCTCAGCGCAGAATTGGAGATAGGGAATATACATTCTAAACCATTGAATAGGACTTTACCATATGAGATGTTGAGCGGAGATCAGCCCGGCCGTACATTCCGCTGGACAATACTCCTTACCTACAGAATGACAGCTCATGTTATGGCTACCTTGAATTATCGTGGCCGGCAGGAGCCGTGGCGAAAACGACTTTATCAATCAGGCCAGGTAGAAGTAAGGGCATTCTTTTAATCAGGGCTGAAAGGAATATTATAAATGTCTTAACGGAATCCCACGTCTTTGCGCGAGAGGATATATCTCACGGCAAGACACCAAGGATGCAAAGGAAAGATAGAGATGGAATATCTTAACGTAAGAATCTCATTGTTCTTTACGAGCTTTAGATGAGGTATTTATATCAGGTGAAAGATTTGGCACAAGAGAGACAAAAATTTAAAAGATTACTGGCAAAAGTTATTTTCCACTTTTTCTTGTTTTCCGCAGGGATGGTCAGTGCTGTATATGGGAAAAATCCGGGACTAAAACAAGTCATTAAGCATATTAAAATTTATGGTAATCACCATTTTAGTCAAGAAACTATTTTAAAAATAATGGGAATTAGACAAGGGAAAAACCTGCCTGGTAATTGGCCGGACAAGTCTGTGACCAATCTTCTTTCTCAGTATCATAAGGATGGTTATCTTTTAGCACGGGTTGATTCTGTCTGGACTAAATTTTCTCATGATACAAACTTTGTTGATATCAACGTTTCACTTTTTGAAGGAGAATTGGTAAGGGTAGGAAGAGTAAAAATCCTTGGAGTAGAAAAAAATATTTTACAGGATATTTTTGGTTTACTGGAGACTCGTCCGGGAAAAATTTTCAATGAGGAAATTTTTCAGCAGGATATAAAACAAATTCTCTTGTTTTTTGAAAACATGGGATATCCTCTGAGTCAAATAAAAATCCGGTCCCTGTTACTTTATCGTGATAGAAAACATACCAAAATAGACATTGTTCTTGAAATAAAAAAAGGCTCCTTGGTGACTATAGGTTCGATAGTAATAAAAGGAAATACTCTTACAAAGGACAAAGTAATCTTGAGAGAAACGAGACTTAAGATAGGTAATATCTATAGACAGCAAGAAGTAATGTCGGCTCGGGAAAATCTCCAAAAATTGGGCTATTTCAAAAGTGTGGCACAACCCGAAATTACATTTGTCAAAGACAAGGCTATTTTGGTATTCAATGTCAAAGAAGGTAATTCCAGCACAATTGACGGTGTTATTGGATATAGTCCTCCAGTAAGAGCAGAAGAAAAAGGCTATTTCACAGGCAGGCTTTTGTTTACTTTTCCAAATCTTTTTGGGACAGGACGTTTCCTGGAAGCCTACTGGGAGAAAAAGGATCAATATTCGCAGAGTATGCGTTTTGGCTATCAGGAACCGTGGCTGTTTAATTTGCCTCTTAATGTTGGTGCATGGTTCGGTCAGGATATTCGTGATACCACATATATTGAAAGAGAATGGCGATTCTCAATACAATATTTACCCTGGTCTTCTTTATCGATAAGCCTGGAAGGTGGGGAAAAAGATATACTCCCAGATTCGTTGGGAAGTATTCTTTATAATTTAGCACAAACAAAATCCTTGCTCCTAACTTTTGGTATAGATTACAATACTCTAAATAATTTCCTAAATCCCATGAGAGGTGTTCGTTATCATACGACTTTCACTACAGGGAAGAAACGAAATCTTGGGCCTGATTTTTTAAGGAAACAGAAAGAATGGAGAACTAATGTTAACACAAAACGGATTCGAGTAGATGCAGAAGCTGCTGTGTCAATTTTCAGGAATCAAGTTTTGTATTTGGGATTTCACGGAATCGAAGTAAAGACAAGTGAGCCCTTTGTCCCTTTAAGTGATCAGGTTCGATTCGGAGGTGCAAGGACACTTCGGGGATATAGAGAGGATGCTTTTCGCGGAAGTCTGGTAGTCTGGAGTAATCTAGAATACAGATACCTTCTTGGAAAATACTCCAGGGTCTTTCTATTTCTGGATACTGGGATGTATCAGAGAAGAGAAAAAGAATTAGGTTTGGTAAAAGGTACAAAAGTAGGTTATGGTTTTGGGGTTCGCCTGGAAACCCGTGTAGGTCTGTTTGGGATTGATTTTGGACTGGGTAAAGGAGATAGCTTGATGCGGGCAAAGGTACATGTGGGGCTGGTGAATAAGTTTTAAAGGTCTCCGGAATCGTTCCAGAGAGGAATGCGAACTGTCTCTGGAACGATCTTTTGATAAAATTCCAATTGGTAAGATTCACAGTTCAAATATTCAAACCTGCATTAAACTGCATTTGCAATACGCCTGAAATGGAAGCCGTAAATAGCCATTGTCATGGCAATTGAAAATTTCTTTGGATATTTAAACAGACTCAAAAAGAGGAGTTTCCAGTAATAACGTTTTCCTTTTTCTACGATTCCCAGCTTCCATAGTGATTTAAGAAATGCTTTAATCTCGGAAAGTGTTATTTTCTTAGATGTGTTTGACGGTGGATCATATTCATGAAGAAAGGTTTTTACGCGTTTGTAATATTCTTTCTGTGAATAAATCGTTTCGAGTATTTCTTTGTAGCCTTTTATTAACTTTTGATAACTCATCTTGGGAACAAAGTTTATTGATCCATCCATGTTGTTACCGCTGGTGATATTTAGTAGGCGTTTTTCTGATTTCAAACGCTTAAATAAACGCGTTCCCGATGGTGCATTTAATAAGCCTACCATGGCTGTTACAATACCACTTTTTTGGATAAAATTGATCTGCTGTTTGAAAATGCTTGGAGGATCATGATCAAAGCCGACTATAAAACCACCGGATACCATAAGACCGTGATGCTGCAATTTTTTGACAGAGGCTACCATGTCCCGCTTCAAATTCTGGGATTTCCCACACTCGGTAAGACTTTCATCGTTAGGTGTTTCAATACCAATAAAGGTAGATTGAAATCCGGCCTTTACCATGAGCTTAACCAGCTCTTCGTCATCAGCTAAGTTAACAGAAACTTCAGCCGTAAAAGAAAATGGATAATTTCGTTCCGTTGACCATCTAATTAAAGCTGGAAGAAATTCTGCTTTAAGTTTTCTTTTATTCCCGATGAAATTATCATCGACAATGAACACACCACCCCGCCATCCCTGCTGGTACAATGATTCCAATTCATCCAGAAATTGTTCCTTACTTTTGGTTCTCGGCCGTCGACCATTCAACATTGTAATACTGCAAAACTCACAATTGTACGGGCAGCCCCTCGAATACTGAATGTCCATCCCGGCATATCTTCTCATCTCAAGTAAATCCCATAAGGGCTTTGGGGTTGAGGATAATTCAGGAAATTCATTCGTTGTATAGATGTGTTTTGGATGCCCGGCTTCCAGATCTTTTAGAAATTGAGGCAAGGTGATTTCTGCCTCATTCAAAACAAAATGATCCACCCCAAGGAATTCTTGATAATCTGTTGTGACCATTGGTCCGCCAGCAACAACTTTCACACCAAGCTCATTACAGCGTTTAACAATTTGCTTAAAAGATTTTACCTGAATATTCATGCCGCTTAAAAAAACATAATCTGCCCAGAGGATGTGTTTATCTTTAAGCCGTGATACATTTGTATCAATTAACTTTTTCTCCCAGTCTTCAGGCAGCATTGCCGCTACCGTGATTAACCCCAGAGGAATTTCGGCTGCTTTTTTAGAGATAAACTTTAGTGCATTATTGAAACTCCAGAATGTTGAGGGCGTCTCAGGATAAACTAATAGAATTTTCATTGATTTTTCTCCTTAAAATAATTTTTTACTTTCATATTTAGATGAAATCGGTTATTTTGTTATGTATCTATTATACGAAATTTTTAGATATAGTATTGTAAAAGAAGTGTAAAAGTTAATGAATTGGTGAGATTGCTGTGAAGAGGAGACGCTTTCTATTTTATCATATTTTTATATTTATCTTTGCACAATTAGCCTGGCTTCTGGTACTGGGTCTTTGGATTTATTGGTATGTTTCCAACTATATTCTTTTTACTAAAGTGGGTAAGAAACTCTCTTTTCAAATTACTTCTAAGACCAGTCATATTAGTATATTAATTGGAGGGCTTGTTTTATTAGTTGCTATTTCTGTTGGGATGTTTTTGATTTTTAGACGATTAAATATACAATTGCGGTTGACTGATCTTTATGATAATTTTATTGCAAATGTAACCCATGAGTTAAAGTCGCCTTTAGCATCAATTCAGCTGTACCTGGAAACCATGGATGCCCGTGATGTGCCAAGGTCGAAGCAAAAAGAGTTTATTGCTTTAATGTTAAAGGATGCCCGCCGTCTTGATAAGTTAATCAATTCTATTCTGGTAATTCCCGGACTTGAGCAGAAAAAGATAGCTTATGACTATCATGTCTATTCGGCAGAGAAATTAATACATTCGTTAATTGATGAAGCTGTAGAACAATTTAAACTTCCGAAAAAAGCAATCAGAATTAAAGGTAGTGCACCATGTCAATGTGTTGTTGACAAAAATGCGCTTAAAATCGTGTTTGATAATCTTATTGATAATTCTATTAAATACACAACGAAACCTGTCCAGATTACAGTTAATTTGAAATGTACTTCAAAAGCAATTCTTATTGAATTTTGTGATCAAGGGATAGGGATTTCTTCCAGAGAGCAGAAAAAGATATTTAATAAATTCCATCGCATCTATCATCCAAGTGTCCCCAGTGTAAAAGGAACAGGATTAGGACTCTACTGGGTGAGAGAAATTATCAAATACCACAGAGGTAAAGTTGAAGTATTTAGTAAAGGAAAGGGAATGGGGACTACTTTTAAAATTAAACTGCCGGTTTACCAGGTTTCTAAAAAACGGCGTTTGAATAATTTACTAAAAATTAGCCAAAAACTAAAGGATAATAGGATTTGAAAGATGGCTAAAGGAAATTATAAAAGTAAAATTTTGTTGGTAGAAGATGAAGAAACACTGGCTATTGGTTTGAGATACAATTTAACAGAAGAAAACTACAGAGTTGTATGGGCTAAGGATGGCAGAGAAGCTCTAAAGTATTTTGGATCGCAGTCTTTTGATTTGATTATTCTTGATATTATGCTGCCTTATTATGATGGGTTTGAAGTGGCGCGAAGAATCAGAAAAAAATCTCCTCAAATGCCTATTCTTATGTTAAGTGCCAGGACTGCAGTTAAAGATCGAGTGACAGGCTTGGAGATAGGAGCTGACGATTATCTGACCAAGCCGTTCCACCTCGAGGAATTACTGGCAAGAATAAAGGGAATGTTAAGACGCAAAATGTGGTACAGGGAATTGACTTCTGCTCAGCCAATCTATAGTTTTGGTGATATTGAGATTAATTTTGAGAATCTTTCCTGTCGGAAAGGAAAACGTGAATTTCGACTCACACCTCTCGAAGCTATGGTATTAAAATATCTGATTGATCATAAGGGCAAGATTGTTTCTCGAAAAGAACTACTTGAAAAAGTCTGGAATATTGGTTCAAAGGTTGAAACTCGTACTATTGACAATTTCATTATGCGTTTACGAAAATATTTAGAACCAGATCCAGCAAAACCTGTGTATATCAAAAGCGTTAGAAGTGCAGGTTATATTTTTTCGGATACTAAAGTTAGTAGTCTTCCTAAATAATTGATGAGTTCACTCTAAAAAGGGGCTAAAGCCCATGGATAATATTGGTTGTTTGATTTATCCTCCGCCCTGAAGGACGGAGCTAATTAGCAACAAAACAAGGGAATAGCCCCGACATTTATGTCGGGGAAAAAGAGTAAATAATCATTTTCCGAAGCCCTTTAGGGCTGACTGTATTTTTTTGTAAATAGATTCTGCTCACGCAAGACACGCAAAGGATTTATGTAAATTAGTCTATGCAATTTCTCATTGTGTTTTTTGATAATAGATGTTAAGTTTTTATGTAATACATTTCCGAATCAAATTATATGTGTAGAGCTGAAAAAAGACATTCAGAAAGCTAATTTTTCCCTTGATTTTGTTCTTTTTTAATATT
>CAYYPT010000094.1:0-10237 GCA_964473625.1 uncultured bacterium
ATTTATTTCTGGGGTAAGAAAACCAACAAATGAAAATAAAAAATCACAACAAAAATACAAGTATATACTGGAACGACAGATCTTTGTGGACTATAGTCGGTCTGATTATTTTTATTTCTTGCTTCCACTATACTACTCCGATCAGATACCATTACCTTCACGAACTTTACAGAAGATTATACTACATACCCATCATCATTGCAGCATTTCGATACAGCCTAACAGGGGGCATAACTACTTCAGTGGCAATAGGCTTGATTTACCTTCCTCATGTTGTATTTCAATGGCGGGGAAGTTTTCTGGATAATTTTGTCAGGTTCAATGAAATTATTCTTTATCTGGTTGTAGGCAGCGTTGCTGGTTTTCTTTCATTGCGATTCAGAAATGAAACAGATCGGTACAAAAAAACAGCAGAAAAACTTGAAGAATCGTACAAGAAACTCGAAGCCCAAACTTTTAAACTGGCAGAAATGGAATCTCAACTCAGGGCTGCGGATCGTCTGGCTGTACTTGGAGAACTCACCGCCTCTCTGGCTCACGAAGTAAGAAACCCACTTAGTTCGATTAAAGGTGCAGCAAACATACTGAAGAAACGATGCCCGAATGATAAGACTACCCAGGAATTTGCCGGTGTGCTGGCTAAAGAGGTAAACCGTCTAAATGAAGTTGTAGAAAATTATCTAAATCTTTCTCGAAAAGTCTCTGATTACCAGAAACATTCAGATATTAGAGAAATTATCCGATCAGTCTTAGCTTTAGTTGGTCCAGAAATTAGAAAAAAACAGATTAAAGTAGAATTTGATCTTCCTGAAGAACCACTTATAACTTACATGGAAGAAGTAGAAGTTCAACAGGTTTTTCTTAACCTTATTCTTAATGCACTGGCAGCTCTCGATCCAGGAGGCCAGATCCAGATTGAGGGCAAAATCGCTGATGGAGAAATATCTGTGCAGGTTAAAGATACAGGCAAAGGCATACCAGCTAATCAACTCCAGAGTATTTTCCGTCCATTCTATACAACCAGGAAAGATGGAACGGGACTGGGATTGGCCATTGTCAAAAGGATTATGGAATCTTCGGGTGGTAAAATTGAAGTGGAGAGTAAAGAAAATAAAGGTACAGTTTTTACACTCACATTTCAAAAAACAAAATAGGATCAATCCATGGAAAAGATGAAAAAACTTCTCTTAGTAGATGATGATGAAAGTCTCTGCCGTGTACTTGAACATCAGCTTAATGAGAAGGATTTTTTAGTAACCACTGCAAATAATGGAAAAGAAGGATTGAAAAAATTCGAGAATGATAGATTTGAAATTGTTGTTACTGATATTGCTATGTCCGAGATGGGAGGAATGGAACTGCTGAAAAGGATTAGGGAAAAGGACACATCAGCTGTTGTGATTCTTATTACTGCTTTCGGAACAGTGGAAAATGCAGTAGAAGCATGCCGCAGTGGAGCAGATGACTACATTACCAAACCTTTTAGTATCGAACAGTTGTATTTTGTTATTGAGAAAGCTCTTCGGCAACGTCAATTGGAAAAAGAAAATTTATCTCTCAAGGCACAATTAGACAAAAAATTTGGACTCAAAGCTATTGTAGGCCAGAGTGTAAGTATGCAGGAGGTCTACCGCTTAATTCAAAAAGTGGCACCTACAGATACGACTGTTTTGATCCAGGGAGAAAGCGGGACTGGCAAAGAACTGGTTGCAAGAGCAATTCATACGTTGAGTTCGCGTAAAGGATTTCCTTTTGTTCCAGTGGACTGTGCTGCTATTCCAGAGAATCTTCTTGAAAGTGAACTCTTTGGTCACGTGAAGGGATCATTCACAGGAGCGATCAAAAATCGAAAGGGAAAGTTTGAGACGGCGGAAGGCGGTACACTTTTTCTGGATGAAATTGGAGATTTGAAAGAAAGTTTACAGGCTAAACTTCTAAGAACACTTCAGGAGAAACAAATAGTAAAAGTTGGTTCTAACCATCCCGTACCAGTGAACGTTCGCATTATTGCTGCTACAAATCAGAATCTGGATCAGGCTGTCAGTGAATCAAGATTCCGGCAGGATCTTTACTACAGGATTGCAGTTTTCACCATAAATATTCCCCCCTTAAGGGAACGTCGTGAAGATATTCCTGAACTAATTGATCATTTTGTTAAAAAGTATGCAAAAGAAAAGACCATGATTGTCGAAAAAGAAGTTTACCAGTTTTTGATAAGTTATCACTGGCCGGGCAATGTGCGAGAGCTTGAGAATGTTATAGAGAGAGCAACTGTACTGGCTGATGGAGATAGAATACAATTGAAGGACCTCCCCGAAAATCTTTTAAATAAGCAGTTCAAAAAAGAAATTATGGAATCAGATCAAACACTTGCGACAATTGAAAAGCAGGCTATACTTAAAGCGCTCAAAAAAGCTAACGGCAACCAATCTCAGGCGGCCAGAATGCTTGGCATTCCTCGACACATGCTTCTTTACAGAATGAAAAAATGGGGCATCCAATTCTATCTCTGGATTGTTTTTAGAATGGCATACACTTTGTATTTATGAGTCAATGAACACAGGAGTATAATGATGATTAATAGCAAATCAAGGAAAATTATTCTATTCGTTTTGAGTTTTTCAGGTTTTATTTTCTTCTTTCCATGGAAGTTCGAAAATGGAGAATCCTGTCTGGTTGATCATTATCTCAGGATTAAAAAACTGCCAGATCCAATAGAATTATGTTACGAAGTTCGAGTTAATCGCTACCTACTTCCATATGGAATTTTGTGGTGGATAAGCATAGGGGGAATAATGTTTCTCATTTTCACCTGGCAAAAAAGGAGGTGAAGAGAAATGAAAGAACTTGGAAGGATTATAAGTATAGAAAACAGCAGTGGCATCGTGGAATTGAGTCCACACGGAGGATGTAAAAACTGTGCAATGAACAATGTCTGCCACACCACAGGAGAAGGAAAACGGGTGCTTCCAGTGAGACTCAGAGGGGAAATCTACAATCCAGGAGATACAGTAGAAATAGAAACTCCGGCAAGAAGTCATATAATGGCTGCATTTCTTGTCTTTATTCTGCCTCTGATTCTTTCGATAGCAGCTTATGGTCTTGTTTATACCACAACAAAAAGTCAAGGATATGGAATAGCAGGATTTGCAGCGGCCTTTGTTCTTTCAGAATTTCTCATTGCCTGGATAGACAAACATTTCGGGAAGAGCAGATTTTTTGAACCTTTTATTGTCCAAAGACTGGGGAAAAGAATTTGATTATACCCTCAAGACGAGGTAACTGTAATCATGAAAGTTGAACTTTTATACACGGATTCATGCCCTCACTACAAAGAGGCTTTACATATACTTCAGGATATCTTAAAAGAGATTGGATCAGATGAACCCATAACTATGACCATGATCAGGACAGAAAAGGATGTAAAAGAACATCGTTTCTCCGGCTCGCCAACAATCCGCATTAATGAAAAGGATGTTGATCCCAAATTCAAAGACAGCGGTAATTACGGATTTCGCTGCAGGGTTTATTTTTGGGAAGGGAATTTTAATCCTTTCCCACCTGCAGGGATGATTCAAGAAACAATCCGCTCGTTCAATGAAACGAAAGAAAAAAAATGGAAATTATTAAAAAACGATCTATAGATATTGCTGAGATGGAACCGTTCCAATTTTTGAAATTAGAAAAAGATTTTTCAGATGAACCTGGAATCAATGAATTAACTATGGATGAAAAAGGGGCCCATCTGCAAATTACATATAATCTGGGTAAAATTACTTTAAAGCAAATCGTAAACAGGATTGAAAATTCTGGAATACATCTTAAAAAAGGAATCTGGAGTCGATGGAAACTTGGCTGGCAATTCTACATGAAACAGAATGAGTGGGAGAATCTTAATACTCCAACTGCACCCTGCTGTTCTAATCCGGATAATATTTTGCATAAAAAAGGCTAACGTTAAATTTTATGAGTCGATGAAATAAATAATTTAAAACTAAAAATGAATAAGGAAAGGAGGTGAAAAACTATGAAACGACTTACTGGAATAGGGATTCTAGTCTTAAGCATTGCCGTTATAGCTATCCCCCTTCTTGCACAACCACAGAGAATGGTTCAAGTTGAACAAAAAAAGATGATGAACATGTCTGGCTCTGGAAGGTGCACTTGGACAAAAAGTATGGGCGGTAGCACGATGGGAATGATGCAAAGCGGTATGAGAGAAGACCCGGTCTGCAAAGTGCTTCACAATTTTGATAAACTTGGTTTTTATACAAAATTTGCAGATGAACTGGGCTTATCAAACAGCCAGGTGAAGAAGCTCGAAGCAATATGGTACAATCACAAAAAGGTTGCCATAAGCAGGAAGGCAGATCTGAAGATTGCCCAGTTAGAATTAAAGAACATTCTGAGCCAGCAACCTACAGATTTTAAGAAGGCTAACGCCAAAATTGCAGAAATTGGATCTCTTGAAAAAGCCTTGCGCCTTGATCATCTTCAGAGCATTGAAAAAGCCAGAAAGGTTCTTACACCGGAGCAGTTTAAAAAGTTGAGCGAGCTCAGAAAAACCTACATGGGCATGAAAACTCCGATGCACGGACAGATGATGGAAGTAAAGTAATCAGGAGAAGAAGTAAAAAAACATTCCTCCAGGGGGGGAGTTAAACCTCTGCCCCTGGAGGGAAATAGAAAGGAGTAATGAACAATGATGCACGGATGGGGAATGATGAACTGGGGCTGGGGCGGTATGATTTTTCAAACGCTGTTCTGGCTTGTTATTATAGGACTCATTATATGGGGTGTTAAAATAATCGTTGGGCAGAACAGCAATCGAAATTCTTCCACTTCCACTGAGTCGGCTCTGGATATCCTGAAAACTAGGTATGCAAGAGGAGAAATCGAAAAAGAAGAATTTGAGCAGAAGAAAAAAGATCTGCTCAAGTAAACAATTAATGACCTGAAAGGAGGTGAAAAATCATGGCTAAAGATCCAGTTTGTGGTATGGAAGTAGACGAGAAAAATGCAAAACTTATGTCTCACTATAGGGACAAAATGTATTACTTTTGCTGTGAAGGGTGTAAAACTTCTTTTGACAAAGAACCAGAAAAGTACCTGAAAAAAGAGAACAGATGCTGTTAGGTGTTGTTGCAAATCCATTGGAGAGTCCATGAATCCTAATGCGACAGAGACTCAAATAACTCGTCAGAAGTACAATAAGAATTCTAGATATTACAATCTCATGGAATTGATTTGAGTGAAAAGTAGTTGAACATTAAGAATAGTTGCTTCGATGTATGCAATTGAAAACCCAGAATTGAAAAAGATAGCCCGGAAATAAGAATGAAACTAAAAAACGTCATTGATAGAGTCTAAGTAAGGGACTGATACGATGGTACACGATCCAGTTTGCGGAATGAACATAGACAAAAAAGATGCTGCCGGATCAAGCCGGTATAAAGGCAGGATCTACTATTTTTGTAACATTAACTGTAAAAAGAAATTTGATGCTGCTCCAGAAAAATATTTAAAGAAAGAAAAAGATGTCGAGATTAATCTGAATATTCCTGAAATTTCAGAAAAAAACCTGGTCAAAATGAATCTTTCAGTGAACGGCATGCACTGTGCCTCTTGCATAGCCTCAATAGAAAAGGGACTCTCTGCTCTTCATGGAGTGAAAAAAGCAAATGTTAACTTTGCTACTGAAAAAGCTACCGTGGAGTTCGATGGTTCTCTTGTTTCAAGTCAAGATTTGGTAGAGACGATCCAAAAACTGGGGTATAGAGTAAAAACAAAAAAAGTTATACTCCCTATCGAAGGAATGAGCTGCGCTTCCTGTGTTTCCAAAGTAGAAAAATCGTTGAAATCTTTACCTGGGGTGGTTAAAGCAAACGTTAACTTTGGTACAGAAAAAGCAACTGTAACATATATCCCAGATAAGGTACATTTATCAGACTTCAAGAAAGCAGTAGAATCTGCCGGAAATTACAGAATTATTGAGATAGGAGAAGTTGATGAGGCTAAAACTTTTGCTCAGGAGAGTCACTACCGCAAACTGAAGCAGAAATTTATTTTTGCCACAATCGCATCGATAATAATTTTGGGGGGATCAATGCACGGAATGATTCCCGGTTTGAAAAATGTTTCAGACTCTGCGGTTAGATATTTCCTTTTTCTATTAACTACTCCTGTTATAATCTGGGCAGGTGCTCAATTCTTTCGCGGGGCATGGGCCACTCTGAAACACAAAACAGCAGATATGAATACACTGATCGCTGTTGGTACAGGTTCAGCATATCTTTATTCTACGGTTGCAACATTTTCCCCGGGATTCATCACTCAGGGCGGCATCAAGCCTCACGTTTATTTTGATACAGCCGCAATTATTATTGCACTAATTCTTCTGGGACGTTTACTTGAAGCCCGTGCTAAAGGTCAGACTTCCGAAGCAATTCGTCGATTGATAGGATTAAAACCAAAAACAGCCCGTGTAGTACGAGATGGGATCGAAAAAGATATTCCCGTCGAAGAAGTGGTTGTGGATGATACTGTAATAGTTCGGCCTGGAGAGAGAATACCTGTAGACGGCATTGTAATAGAAGGACAGTCCAGTGTGGACGAGTCCATGATCACCGGAGAGTCAATTCCAGTTGTGAAAAAGATTGGTGACGAGGTAGTTGGAGCAACTATAAACAAAACAGGAAGTTTCAGATTTAAAGCAAGTAGAGTTGGCAAAGATACTGTTCTTGCCCAAATTATCCGTATGGTTCAGGAAGCACAGGGGTCAAAAGCACCTATTCAGAGATTGGCAGATAAGGTAGCATCGATCTTTGTACCCATTGTAATAGGAATAGCTCTTATCACTTTTGTCGTCTGGGTTTTTTGGGGTCCCCCTCCTGCATTTACCAGAGCACTTCTCAATTTTATCGCTGTTCTCATCATTGCCTGCCCTTGTGCCCTGGGTCTGGCAACCCCAACTGCCATCATGGTAGGAACAGGAATAGGAGCAGAAAATGGTATACTTATAAAAGGTGGTGAAATATTAGAAACTGCTCACAAAATAACAACAGTAGTTTTTGACAAAACAGGCACACTCACTCATGGCCGGCCTGAAATAACAAATACTATCTCTGTTTCAGAATGGGATAAGGAGAAGATTCTTCAATGGGCTGCTTCTGCAGAGAAGGGATCGGAGCACCCTTTTGGTGAGACTATAGTGGAGGCTGCTGTCAATCAGGGTATTAATCTTTTAACCGTTAAAAAATTTGAGGCAATTCCTGGACGAGGTATCCGAGCCAAAATAAACGGTAAATCAAT
This sequence comes from uncultured bacterium, assembly GCA_964473625.1. Classification (GTDB taxonomy): domain Bacteria; phylum Zhuqueibacterota; class QNDG01; order QNDG01; family DSAB01; genus CAYYPT01. Next base: position 7,312 of record CAYYPT010000094.1, read on the forward strand.
TCTCTTTGGTAACGAGAAACTGATGGAGGAGGAAAAAATTAATACTAATGCAGTGAAAAAAATTGTTGCGAGTCTGACTGAAGATGGAAAAAGTGTCACCATCTTATCTGTTGATGGTATTGTGAAAGGAATCATTGCCCTGGCAGATACACTGAAAGAAAACGCAGCAGAAGTTGTTACTGGGCTTCACCAAATGGGTCTTGAGGTAGTTTTGCTAACAGGAGACAACAGAAGAACAGGAGAAGCCATAGGGAAAGCAGCCGATGTCGACTGTGTGATTGCAGAAGTTCTTCCAAATGACAAAGCAAAAGAGATCAAGAAGCTTCAAGCTCAGGGAAAGATAGTTGCCATGATTGGCGATGGCATTAACGACGCTCCAGCTCTGGCACAGGCAGATGTGGGTATTGCAATAGGAACCGGAACTGATGTAGCAATTGAGACTTCTGACATTACCCTGATGAGGGACGATCTGCGTGGAATACTTCGCGCTATTTGGTTGTCAAAGAAAACTATGAGAACAATAAAACAAAATCTCTTCTGGGCTTTCTTTTACAATGTGATAGGTATCCCCATTGCAGCAGGTGTCTTATATCCCTTCTTCGGAATTCTTTTGAAACCAGTGTTTGCTGCAGCAGCAATGTCATTCAGTTCGGTTTCTGTTGTAAGCAATTCACTCAGGTTGAGAAAGTTCATAGAAATTCCGTTGTGAACAACTACGCGTTGGCATCTCAACACACCTCTTACCAAATTCCCTCTCAAAAAATGTCCAATTAATCTTAACATCCCCAAATAAAAAACCCCTGCTGAAGTACAGGGGTTTTTTTCCGTCTAAAGAATGTTTTAATACATGTCACCGTATCCACCGCCTGGAGGCATCGGTGGTGTTTTTTCTTCTTTCGGTTTTTCAGCAATTACCGCCTCAGTCGTTAAAAGCAAGCTGGCAACACTTGCGGCATTTTCCAGTGCAGTACGAACAACCTTAGTAGGATCTATTACACCAGAAGCCATAAGATCCTCATATTTTTCTGTCTGAGCATTGAAACCATAATTGCCTTCTTTTGCCTTAACCTCTTGAACAACTATTGATCCTTCCAGCCCAGCATTATTTGCAATCTGTCGAATAGGTTCCTCAATAGCTCGTTTTATGATATTAATACCAATTTTTCTATCTCCATCAGCCTTTACATTATCCAGGGCAGAAAGAGACCTTAAAAGTGCCACACCACCACCCGGTACAATACCTTCTTCCACAGCTGCCCTGGTAGCATGGAGTGCATCCTCAACGCGTGCTTTTTTCTCTTTCAATTCAACTTCAGTAGCAGCTCCTACGTTAAGCACTGCCACACCACCAGCGAGCTTTGCCAATCGTTCCTGTAACTTTTCTCTATCGTAATCAGATGTAGTGGTCTCAATTTGTTTCTTAATTTGAGCAATTCGGCCCTGAATATCTTTAGAATCACCTGCACCTTCAACAATAGTAGTATTATCTTTGTCAATTCTAACTCTTTTTGCCTTACCAAGATCAGCTGTAGTAGCATTTTCCAATTTAAAACCAGCTTCCTCTGCAATAACTCGCCCACCTGTTAGAATAGCAATATCTTCAAGCATCGCTTTTCGCCGGTCTCCAAAACCAGGAGCCTTAACTGCTGCAACTTTTATTGTTCCTTTCAATTTATTTACCACGAGGGTAGCAAGAGCTTCGCCTTCTACATCCTCAGCAATTACCAAAAGCGGTTTTCCCATCTGGGCAACTTTTTCAAGAATGGGAAGAAGATCTTTCATTGCACTGATTTTCTTATCATGAATTAGAATGAGTGCATCTTCTAATACTGCTTCCATACTCTCTGCATCTGTTACAAAATATGGAGAAATGTAACCTCTGTCAAACTGCATTCCTTCAACAAGTTCCATGTTGGTTTCAGTGGTTTTGGCTTCTTCAACAGTTATCACACCGTCTTTACCAACTTTTTCCATTGCATCAGCAATTAGTTCGCCAATAGTATTATCATTGTTTGCTGAGATAGTTGCAACCTGAGCAATTTCTTTTCTATCAGTTACTGTTTTGCTCAATTTTTTCAAGTTTTCCACAACCACTTTTACTGCATCATCGATTCCTCTTTTCAAATCCATTGGGTTAGCTCCAGCAGTAACATTTCTCATCCCTTCATCAAAAATCATCTGAGCCAACACGGTTGCTGTTGTAGTACCATCACCTGCCACATCACTAGTCTTAGAAGCTACTTCTTTTACCATTTGAGCACCCATGTTCTCAAATGGGTCTTCTAATTCGATCTCTTTGGCCACTGTAACTCCATCCTTGGTTACAGTCTGGGCACCAAATTTCTTTTCAATTACTACATTCCGACCTTTCGGTCCAAGAGTTTTCTTTACAGCTTCTGCCAGTTGATCAACTCCTCTTTTCAGAGCCTGTCGGGCCTCTGCACCGTATTCAATCATTTTTGCCGCCATAATGTATCAACCTCCATAAATTTCTTGTTAATATTAGTAATGGGATTAGATTACAGCGAGGATATCGCTTTCTCTAACAATGAGATAATCTTCGCCATCAATAGTTATTTCTGTACCTGCATATTTTCCATAAAGTACAGTATCACCAACTTTTACACTTAATGGTATTGTTTCTCCATTATCTGATACTTTACCGGAACCGACTGCCACTACTTCACCCTTTTGTGGCTTTTCTTTAGCTGTGTCCGGAATAATGATTCCTCCTTGAACTTTTTCATCAGGAGGAGCCGGTTTTATAACAACTCGATCGCCTAAAGGTTTAATCTTCATAGAAACCTCCTTTGAAATTTAATCCGCAAAACAATTATCTTTAGCACTCAAGTATAAAGAGTGCTAAATCCAATGACATAATATACTAATTTTTTTTTAAATGTCAAGAGGAAAATTATTTTTGAGG
>CAYYPT010000095.1:0-10188 GCA_964473625.1 uncultured bacterium
AAATGGAGGTAATGAAAAAGGATAGGGTATTAAATATAAATTTGCCAAAGTTTAGATATAATGGAACTATTGTTGTCCTCCTTATACATTAAAAAAATTCTTGACTTGGTCTGTGTAGATAGTTAAGTTAGATATTATTTGTGGATATGATAACCTAATGCAAAGAGAACATTTCATTGAGTCAGTTATCCGAGAAATAAACAAACTTTTGCAATTCTATCAATTTTAAATCTAAACCGAAGGGAGAAGATCTTATGAAAAAATTTTTAATTACAGTGGGTATTGTTGTAGCCGTAATTATTGTAGTTGGCGCTGTTCTTATTTATGCCAATAGAGGTAAAATTACTAACTTTGTTTTTCAAAAAACTTTTGAGACAATGGAAAGCGCTGTTATGAAAGATTTGCCAGCTTCAGTTCCCCAGGACAGCGTTCATACACTTTTTAGTAATGTAAGGAGCAAAATAAAAACTGGCGAAGTAGACAAGCAGAAATTTCAACGTCTCATTTTTACTTTTCAGAACGATCTTAAAGATAAAAAATTGGATTCCCTTGAAGTGGTCGGAATTATTGATAGTTTAAAGAGAATGGAATCGAGTGAATGAACTAAGATAAATTTTTCACTGAAAATTAACCCCTGGCTTTTTTATGAAAATCTCCAGACGAAAATCAGAACATATCAGGGTATCGTTGGAGCAAGATGTTCATTTTAAAAACAAAACTGCTGGGTTTGAAAACTACAGATTCATCCACTGTGCCCTTCCTGAGATTAACCTTAGCGATGTTTCTACAGAAATAGAATTTCTTGGCAAATCTCTTTTGTACCCAATGATGATTTCTGCTATTACAGGAGGGTATGATGGAGCGCTGGAGATCAATCAACAGCTTGCTGAGGTATGCAGGGAGGAAAAAGTGGCGCTGAGTGTAGGAAGCCAGCGTCAGACAATTGAGAATGATGATTATTTAGAAAGCTTTAGTATTGTTCGGAAAATTGCCCCAGAAGGAGCAATTATAGGAAACATTGGGGCTGCCCAGGTTAGCGCAATAAATGATATTTATCCATTTCAAAAAATGGTAGATCTAATTGAAGCTGATGCCATGGCAGTTCATCTCAATCCACTGCAGGAAGCACTTCAACCAGGAGGCGATACAGAATTTAGAGGCGTTCTGAAAGGGATAGAGAGATTGGTCAAAGGACTCAAAGTCCCAATTATAGTTAAAGAAGTCGGATGCGGGATTTCAGAAGATGTTGCAAAAAAATTAGTCAATGCAGGTGTTACCTACATAGAAATCTCAGGGGCAGGAGGCACTTCATGGGCAGGCATTGAGTCTTACAGAGGTGCAAAGAAACATTTAGCTCTTAGCTTCTGGGATTGGGGTATTCCGACTGCAAGATCGTTAGAAATGGTGAAAAAGGTTAAAGGTGCTCGTATTATCGCTTCTGGGGGAATTGAAAATGGAATAACTATTGCGAAAGCTCTTGCTCTTGGGGCAGAATTGTGTGGGTCTGCTCTACCATTACTAAAAGTTCTAATGAATAAAAAGATTGAGGGATTGCGGTTCCTTTTGCAATCGTGGAAAGAAGAGTTGAAATTGGCAATGTTTCTTACTGGAAGCCAGAGAATTAATGATCTTCGACGAGGTGGAGTTATAGAGAAAGTGTAAAGATAAAATGGATTTTTCTAAGCAAATCGAGGAACTTACTTCTGTAGTTAATCAAGAAATACGGAAATTATTTCTTGATAAAAAACCGTTAAGTCTTTATCAGCCCATGTTTCATTTGTTGAGTGCAGGCGGGAAACGGATACGTCCTCTTCTTGTGATTCTATCCTGTCAGGCAGTGGGTGGAAAATTAGAGAATTGTCTTAATGCAGCCGTTGCTGTGGAGCTTCTCCATACTTTTACTCTTGTTCATGATGATATTATGGATCATGATGCCATTCGGCGAAGCAAACCCACTGTTCATGAAAAATGGGATGAAGCAACTGCCATCCTTGCCGGTGATGGATTGGTAACATTGGCTTATCAGGTTTTGCTTAAAACCAGGCATCCAGATTTACAGGAAGTTCTTAAGTCTTTCACAGATGGTCTGCTCGTTCTTTGCGAGGGGCAGGCGCTGGATAAAGAATTTGAAACCCGAGAAGATGTTTCTCTTGAGGCTTACGAAGAAATGATAGAAAAGAAAACAGCCAGACTTATAGAAGTTTCATGCGAAATGGGGACAATTCTGGGAAATGCAAGTGTAGAAGAGAAAAAAAATATCGGGCTTTTTGCCAGTTCTCTTGGCAAGGCATTTCAGATACAGGATGATCTTCTGGACATCATGTCAGAGGAAAAGGTTTCTGGTAAACCTTTTGGCAGCGATCTCATCGAGAAGAAGAAAACCTATCTTACTATTCATTTTATAAACAGTGCTAATCCAACAGATAAAGAAAAATTCCAGCGGCTATGGAAGAAAGATTTGTTAAAAAGAGAAGATGTTCTCCAGATTAGAGAACTTTTTAACAAAGCTGGGACCATAGAATCGGCAAGAAAAATTATTAAAGAACTTATTCTTAGAGCTACCAAAGCTCTGGATTTTCTTCAGCCAGGTGAGGCAAAAGATAATTTAAGAAAACTGGCTTTGAAAATTAGAGATAGGGTTTCCTAATTTTTTAGGGAAGACTTAAGTAGTTTTCACATTTAAGGTGTGTTGTAGCTAACAATGAAGATGGATTTTTGATACCCCTAGTTTGTTCTACTTGAAGAGAAAAATAAAAATTCTCATTATGAGGGAAAAGGATAGGTGGGTATTATTTTGGTATGTGGAGTTGTATCAAAAGTATTTTTTAAAACGCCAAGTTCCTGAAGTATTTGTACTTTTTCCAAATTTCCGACTTTTAATACGTCCCCACATTTTTTATATTGTATTTTTTCTCTGAAAATTGTACCTTTACTTAGATGTTATAAACTGCTGAATGTTAGAAACAGGAGTTGGCTTTGGCATTTGTGCAAAACTGGAAGAGAACCCATAATTGTGGTCAATTGCGAGAAGAGAACAATGGGGAAACAGTTGTTCTCGCAGGTTGGGTGGCCAGTAATCGTGACCATGGCGGAGTGATCTTTGTTGATCTTCGTGATAGATGGGGTGTTACACAAATAGTTTTTCATCCAGAGGAGAATCAAGCTCTCAGCAAAAAAGCAGCAAAACTCAGGATGGAATCTGTCATCGGTGTAAAAGGAACTGTTGTCCTCCGACCCAAAAACATGATCAATCCAGAGCTTTCTACAGGAACTATCGAAGTGGCTGTTCGAGAAATGGTAGTTTTTAACGAAGCCAAGCCTCTGCCTTTTCTCATCAAAGACCCTTGCGATGCCACTGATGAACTTCGTCTCAAATATCGTTATTTAGATCTTAGAAGACCTTCGATGCAAAAGAATCTTCTCCTTCGGCACAAAATGTCTCAGATTGTGAGAAGGTTTTTCGATGAAGAAAATTTTGTAGAAATTGAAACACCTTTTCTTATGAAAAGTACTCCTGAGGGAGCCAGGGATTATTTGGTCCCGAGTAGAATACACAAGGGTAAATTTTATGCTTTGCCTCAATCTCCCCAAACCTACAAGCAGCTTCTCATGGTTTCAGGGTTTGATAGATATTTCCAGATTGTCCGATGTTTTCGTGATGAAGATCTCCGGGCAGATCGTCAGCCTGAATTTACTCAGATAGATGTAGAAATGTCTTTTGTTGACGAAGAAGATGTTTTGTCAATGGCAGAACGTTTGATGGTACGATTATTTAAAGAAGTTTTAGATATAGAAATCAAGGCTCCTTTTCCCAGACTTCGTTACGCAGATGCCATGCTGAGGTATGGGACAGACAAGCCGGACCTTCGCTTCAGCATGGAGATTATGGATGTGAGTGATACAGCGGCAGAGTCTGATTTTCGTGTTTTTAGAGAAACTGTAGAAAAAGGTGGAAAAGTACGTGGAATTAAAGCAGAAAAAGCAGGGTCTTTTTCTCGTAAGAAGATAGATGAACTAACAAAGTATGTCCAGCTTTTTGGTGCTCGTGGTCTTGTTACAATTCAGATAAAAGATGAAGGAATTGTTTCTCCTATTGCAAAATTTGTTTCTTCAGATATCATGGATAAAATCTGTAAAAAATTTCATGCGAAGTCGGGTGATATTCTTTTTTTAATAGCAGCAGAAGAGGATATATGTTCTGAGGCCCTGGGTAATCTCCGGAATAAGCTTGCTGTTGAGTTAAAATTAATAGATAAAAATCAGTTTGTTCCTCTCTGGGTTGTAGATTTTCCTCTTCTGGAGTGGAGTGAGCCTGACGCTCGGTATGTGGCCCGTCATCATCCTTTTACATCTCCAAAGGTTGAAGATATGGAACTTTTAAATTCAGCTCCTGAAAAGGTTCGGGCCAGAGCTTACGATTTAGTGTTAAACGGTTCAGAAATTGCTGGGGGAAGTATTCGTAATCACAAAAGATCGATGCAAGAGCTGATGTTCGAGATTCTTGGTATAGATAAAACTACAGCAGAGAGAAAATTTGGATTTTTAATGGAAGCTTTGGAGTATGGAGCTCCACCTCATGGTGGAATTGCCTTTGGATATGATCGTTTAGTAATGTTGTTTGGAGGTGAGGAATCAATCCGCCAGGTCATTGCTTTTCCAAAAACCACAAGTGCACTTTCCCTTCTGGATGGATCTCCATCGGAGGTTAGTAGAAATCAGCTTGAGGAATTGGGGTTGAAAATTGATCTCAAAGAATAGAGTTTTTAAGTTTGCAAAAGTTCGAATAACAAATAACTTTCAAGATCCAAATTTCCGATCAAAAAGTACAAAGTTTACAGAAATCTGAAAGGATATGGTCAAAATTTTTAAATTTTACTTAATTCTTATTTATTTAGATTTTGTATTCTGGTATTTATAATTTTATTTATCTATTCATGGGAAAGGGCATAGAATCTTAATTAAAATGTTTCGTTGTATTTTTTGCTTGACAATTAACAATTTTTTTGTTATACTTTCTCAGTTCATATTAAGCTATTGTAATTAAAAGTAAAAGGAGGTGTAGGGAATGGTAAGAAGTCTACGTAAATTTTTAGTGGCTTTGTTTACTCTTATCCTGGTAGGTTCTTTCGTGTTCGCAGGATGTACTCGTTATGCAAACGAGAAACAGCTAACCACTCTGGATGAGACTCAAAAAGCCGCCGTCTCTGCTGAGCAGAAAGTTGCTGAGAAAGAGAAAGAGAAAGCAGAACTGAAGGCCAAACTGGCAGAGAAGAAAGCAGAATTAGAAAAAGTCCAGGCAGAAAAAGCAAAAGTTAAATCCAAGCTTGGTGAATAATTTGTAACTATGGGGGCAGGTTATTTTATATTTTAATTTAGGAGGATAAAAGAATGAAGATAAAAGGTTATATTTTACCTCTTCTTTCAGTGGTTTGTATTCTGTTTCTCTTTTTTGGTAGTGTTGCTTTTGGCCAGGAAACCCGGAAAATTAAAATGGATGAGTATAAAGCTCAGCTGGCCGAATTCCAGGCAAGAGAAACAGCTGCTATTACAAAGCTCGATACGCTTCAGGCAGAAATTGATCAGCTAAAAGCTCAAATAGCAGAAATACAAAATCAGATTGATGCTACCTGGAATGAGATCTATGCCATGCTTGGAACGGATAAAGCAGGTGTAGATAGTTTCCGGGGAAATCTGGAAAATATAGGAAGTCAGATTGATGGGCTTGCTGCTCTTTCTCCCGAGGACCTTTTCCGTCGCCAGAATGAGATTGAAGGGATTGAGAAAAGCATTGAAGAAGCAAAAGGAAATAAGATTGCTCTCCTCAGCGAAATGGAAAGTAAGCTTGCCGAATTAGAGGGTAATCTTGCTGCCTTAAAGGCGAAAGTGCCAGCCAATATTTACGATCATTATACTGTTCTCAAAGGTGATTATCTCTGGAAAATCGCCAAGAAAGACGAGATTTATGGGAATCCTTACCAGTGGATCAGAATTTATTGTGTGAACAAAGATCAAATTAAAGATCCAGACCTTATTTATCCTGATCAGGTTTTCAACATTGCCAGGGGTGTTGGCAAGAACGAGCACCTTGTTGCAAAAGGAGAATGGTTGTCGAAAATTGCAGGATATGCCAAAGTCTTCAACGATCCAACAAAATGGACCAAACTTTACGAAGCTAATAAAGATATTGTTAAGGATCCGAGTTTAATTTATCCATATCAAGTATTGACGATTCCTAAAGAATAAGTCGAGTAAGGGGAAGGTTCGCATTCAATGCGAGCCTTGGATGCGGAATGACTATTTAATTTGTAGGTATTTTTTAAAGCTCTTGGTTCCATGATCGTAATCATGGACTGAGGGCTTTTTTATATGTATTATGAAACAGAAAAAAATATCTCTTAAAGGCGTAGATCAGCTACAACTTCTTGGGTCACACGATGAACATCTTCATTTAATAGAAGAAGCTTTTAGATCAAAGATTGTGGTTCGAGGTGACAGTGTATTAGTTTCAGGTGATGCAGAGGATGTTAACGAAGTAGAAAGACTTTTTACTGAATTGATATTTTTGCTTAATCGAAATGGACGGTTAGATTCCGAAGATGTAAAAACAGTGCTTGCCTTAATACAAACAGGAAAGGGAGAAGTTTCTAAGGATCTTGAACTGGAATCTCAAATTATCTTTTATGGGAAAAAAGGTCTGATACGGCCTAAGACAAAGGGACAAAAAGCCTACGTAACTGCTGTCGCACATAATGATATTGTTTTTGCTATTGGCCCAGCCGGTACAGGAAAAACATATTTAGCAGTTGCTATGGCTCTGGCAAGGTTGAGGGAGAAAGAAGTTGCCCGCATCGTACTTACCCGTCCTGCTATAGAAGCAGGTGAAAGCCTGGGTTTCCTCCCTGGAGATCTGATGGAAAAGGTAGATCCTTACCTCCGGCCCTTAACTGACGCACTTTTTGATATGCTGCCTTCGGATCAACTCCAACGTTACGTGGAACGTAAAGTTATTGAAATTGTTCCTTTGGCCTATATGCGTGGAAGAACGTTAAATAATGCCTTTGTAATTTTAGATGAAGCCCAGAATACTTCTCCCATGCAGATGAAAATGTTTCTTACACGTCTGGGAATAAACTCGAAAGCTATTATTACTGGAGATGTAACACAGATTGACCTTCCGGGCAAGATTACATCTGGATTGATACAAATTCAGGATATTTTGAGAGAGATTAGTGGGATTGGTTTTGTATATCTGGACAAAGGAGATGTTGTCAGGCATCGTTTGGTTAAAGATATTATTCAGGCTTACGAACTTTTTCAAGAAAATCATTCTGCGGAAGGATCAGATTCATGAGGTTGTTTAATTCTCTGTTTCTTTTTTTTACTGTTCGTAAAAAAAAGATGGAAAAACTTAAGCTTTTGAAAACACACGGCAAAGAAGAATGGCTGCGCTGGGTAATAGGAGGTTCTTTAGTAATTTTACTGGTTTTGATGTTTCCCAGAGGAAAGTCTCTTCAGTTTGCTGATATGAAAGAAGGAAGTATCAGCACCAGGCGTATAGTTGCCCCTTTTGATTTTGAAATATTAAAGACAAAAGAAGAATATCAAAGAGACAGAGAGATAGCTGCAGAGAAAGTGTATCCTATTTTTTTCAGAGATAACAGCCAAACAGGGAAATTAATTCATAACCTAAATCTTTTTTTTGAGAAAGTAAAAAAACTTCGGAAAATGGTTCTTCGAGCGCCGAGGTTAAAAACCGTGTTAAAGGATTCGCTTCTTCAGCAGTATCCAATAAGCGTAGTGAATTCGCTTTATCTGGAACAGTTAATCGATCCGGGAGGGAAAGTTCAAAGTAAAAAACTGAAGGAATTCCAGAATAATATTGAGCATATCATAAGAGATTTATTAGCAGTAGGAGTGATGGATGCGAATAAGGATCAATTAATGAATCCTGATAGACGTCTTATTGTGACAGAAGAAAATGAAGAAATAATCCATCCATTTAGCGATTTTTACAGTTTGAAAGAAGCCAGGGGGAAAACAGTAGAGCTTTTAAATAAATATTATCCCCATGATGTTTATTTTGCCCAGGTGGGATTTGGAATTATAAATTTTTTCCTGCGCCCCAATCTTATTTATGATAAGAAAACCCACCACCAGAGAATTGAAGAGGCCAAAGCAAGAGTACCTCTGGCCAGTGGTTTTGTTAAAGAAAATGAGTTAATTGTGGATAAGAACGAACGTATTACACCAGAAATCCGCAAGAAACTTGTTTCTCTGGCTACTAAAATGGCGGAAAAAGGAATGCAGGAGGGGGGGATAAAGCGTCTATTCCCTTTGATAGGTAAATTTGCTTTTGTTGTAGCTCTTCTCTTTCTATTGACTGTCTTTATTATTATAGATAGACCAAAGATGCTGAAAGAAATAAAGTCAATTCTTCTTCTATCCTTGATTATTTTGTTAATCAGTATTTTTACATTTCTAATCCATCGATTGGATGCTTCAGAGTATCTTGTCCCTTCGGTACTGGGGGCTGTGCTTTTGGCAACTGTTTTTGATGAAAGGTTTGGGTATGTTGGAACAGCAATACTCAGTGTTTTAGTGGGTGCTTTATGGGGCAATGAGTTTAATCTCATGGCAGTTTCTTTTTTTGTTGGAGTTGTAGGTGTTATAACTATAAGGCGTGTACGAAACAGAAGCCAGCTTATCCAGGCAATTTTGTACTTAGTGGGCGCCTATGTTTTTGCCATTACTTTTATGGGTTTCCTTAGGTTCCTTCCCTTTCGAGAAATCGTTAAGCAATGGTCGTACGGGGCGCTCAACGGTCTTTTTACTCCTATAGTAGCTTATGGAATTTTGCCTTTGATAGAGTCTGTTTTTGATATAACAACAGATTTTTCCCTTTTGGAACTTTCTAATTTAAATCACCCTCTTTTAAAACGGCTTTCAGTTGAAGCACCCGGGACATATCATCATTCAATTATTGTGGGTAATCTTTCCGAAGCTGCTGCTCAGGCTATTGGAGCTAATTCTCTTCTGGCTCGGGTAGGATCATACTATCACGACGTTGGCAAAATGGAAAAAGCCGAATATTTTGTTGAAAATCAAATGGACGGTAAAAACCCTCATGAGAAATTGACTCCAAGAATGAGCGCGTTGATTCTTATGAACCATGTGAAAAGAGGTGCTGAGCTTGCAGATAAATATAAACTCCCTTCACCGATTAAAGATATTATTCTTCAGCATCATGGTACTACAGTAATGTCTTTTTTCTATCACAAAGCAGTGGAAAAGAATGGAACAGAAAATATTAGTGAGGAAAATTATAGATATCCTGGCCCTAAACCTCAGAGTAAAGAAGCAGCGATAGTAATGTTAGCCGATGCAGTTGAGGCTGCTGCTCGGTCTCTTAAAGAGCCTACACATAGCCGTCTCAAAGGATTGATCGAAGAGTTAGTTGATGAACGTTTTCAGAAGGGGGAATTGGATGAGTCTCCTTTGACGTTGAGAGATCTGGAGCGAATAAAGGAAAGTTTTTTACAAATATTGGCAGGTATTTTCCACGCAAGGGTTGAATATCCAGAAAGAGAAGAACAAAAATCCGTGGCAAAACAGATGGACCAAAAAAATGGTTTATCGTCGGATTGAAATCTATTCTAATAAAAAAGAAAGGAAAGTTTTTCTTAAGTGGATACGCCGTATATGTGAAGAAGTTCTATCCGGAGAAAATTGGAAGGGCAAGGGAATTCTTTCTGTTGTATTAGGTGATGATGCAATGCTCCATGAACTGAACTTAAAGTTTTTAAAAAAAGACAGACCTACCGATGTCATGGCATTTTCACTGGGAGATGATGAAGAAGAAGTCTGGGGAGAAGTTTATGTTAGTATTGAAAGGGCGAAAGAACAGGCGTTGATGTATAATGTTTCTTTTAACGAAGAGTTAGCCAGACTGATCATACACGGTGTTTTACATTTGCTCGGTTATGATGATAGAGATGAGAGTTCTAAAAAAGAGATGAAAGAACGTGAGGATTATTATTTAACTAAACTTTGGCAAATTTGAGATTAGGGCGGTCACTGAGAATAAATTTCATCTAAAGGTTTTCTCATGCTGAGTCCCTCGATAAGCTCAGGGGAACTACATCGAAGCATGTGATGTTTTGTTTATACCAAAGATGAGAGATGAAATAT
>CAYYPT010000096.1:0-7820 GCA_964473625.1 uncultured bacterium
GTACCAAAAAGAGAACCAAATAGATAAGCTCCTGTATCACAAAGCCAGATGGTAACAAAAATAAGGATAACAATCCATCCTCCAGAAGTATAAGGAAGAGTTGAACGAAAAGATAGTTCACGAATCAATATAAAGAATGAAAAAAGAGAAATGTAAAAAATACCAAATAATGTAATTGCAGAGTTAGCCAGAGCATTATTTTTACTCTTAAATAGTTCCACAATCAAGACAAAAAAGATTATAAATAGAAGAAGTCTTCCCATGCATTGACCATTAAAAAAATAAAAATCCCAACTAACTGCAAGAACAGAGAGAATTCCTACAAAATTTGAAGGTGAAAATCCTTTTTTTTTTGCAAGAGTGTATAATTCCCACAATGCTAACACAAGTATAATATCAACCATAATCAGGAAAGGTAATTTCCCAAATAATGTAATCCCTAAAATAACTGGTACACCGACAGCACCAACAATAGTCCGCTTTAGCAATTCACTGTGATACATAAAGTTTCCTTTCATTCCAAAACAAATTATTCAATTAATCTCAGTTTAATTTTCTGAGAAGCTTTTTCATGGGAAAGATTATCCATTACATTTAAAGTTAATTGTGCAAATCCAGTGGGCAGTTTAGCCAACACAATTGAAAAATACTCTGGAGTCATTGATTTAGTTCCTGTTTCCTGGTAAGTTGTCGAAATTTTCATTTTTTTCTCTTTTTTAAAAATACGTCCAATAGCCCCAAATGTCTTGGAAAAGAAACTCCTCTGGTATTCCAGCATTTCGATTTCGTAACTTACAGTGTAATTGGTCTGGCCCATTGCATTAAATTTTAGGTTGTAAATTTCAAAGTAGAGATAAATCGGTTGTTTACGGCGAATCACGTTATATGGGTAAGGAATAACCTTGAGTCCTCTTTTAATGAACATTCCCTTTCCTTTGGCGGAATCAATTCTGGAGACCAGCTCAATATCGCTTAACATCAAATGATTTCCTGTAAAATCTCTTGCTTTAAATCTGTGGCGATAAATTCCACAGGAACCACCTTGAGGATTTTCAAGACGTAAGCCCAAAGTAAAATTTCCCTTGGGAAGAATAAAATTCTCTTGATAGAGAATAAGACGATTATGTACTTCCGCTGGGGAATTTGCACGAGCCGCAGTTTGTTTTTTCCGATTGTAAACAGAAACATAATTTGAGTCTTGAACTACCATAGAGTATTTTAAGGTAGTTAATACCCCACCCTGAGCTGGTATAAACTTGAGATAGTTACCCGAAACTCCTATATAAACCTCAGTTTTTGTCCTGTTATCTGATGGAGATTTGAATTCCGCTATATTATAAATAAAAGGAAGTGGTTTTTCCTCTGGTTTATAATGATATACTGTAGCAGGAGCTTTTTTATAGGCAATTATGCGTTCTCCCTGAAAATCGGAAAGAGTACTTCCGTTAATTCTACCAAACGCTGAAAATTTGTCATAAGATTCAGTAAATCCTGCTCTTTCATAGTAAAGCCTTCGCATTATCTGTATTCGAGTATTATAATTTACGCCTGCAGGTACTGCTTCGGAAAGATCATGTACTTCATTGTAACTCATTCCCTTTTTTACAAAATCAAATGTAACCCCCTTCCCTATACTTTTTTCATAAGACCACGATTCATTAGATTTTATTCCGTTTCCATAAAGTCTGGAAACGTATCTAGCATCAGGGGGACCATATTTAACGTATATTTTACCCCGATCATCATAGTATGGAGGTATAACATCGGGGAAATGCTGCCTGGCATACTGGACTCTCTGAAAGTGTTCAATAAAACTCTCATTTTCTTCTGTTGTTGGAGTGGGATCTTTTGCTCTCCAGAATTTATAAATAAATTTTCCTTTAGACTCAACCGAAAGATTTTTAAATTCTTTTCTCTCCTCTGGTTTCATTATGTCTCGAAGTTCCGCATAGATATCATTCCAGGTTTTAACATCCCGGAGTCGTAAAATACCTTCGTAGTAAAAATGAGTTGCTTCTTTATTTTTCCCTGTGTATAAGTAAACGTTGGAAAGCTTAAGCATAGTTTTACCAACTGTACGGTTGGCCTTGATGACTTTCTTAAAAGTAATCTCAGCATTTGTATAATCTTTTAACTGTAAATAAGCGGTTCCCAGAACAAAATCGGCATCTTTGAACTTGCTGTCTCGTGCTAAGACCTTCTTCAGTGCTTCAACAGCCTTATGATAATTGTTATTGCCTCCTTTGGAAAGGTAATTTACCCCTAAGTTGTACTGTGGATCAAGATAATCTGGTTTCAATCTGATAGCGTGAAGAAATTGTTTCTCTGCTTTTGTGTAGTTATCAATTTTAAACAATTTTTTGATTGCTTCAATCGGGACAATTGGGCTTTTACCCATTCCGTGGTATGCCAAACCTAAACCATTGTATGCCTCTGCTAGGGTATCATTCAAGCTGAGACATTTTTCAAAAGACAATTTTGCCTCGTCCCATTTTTCAAGCTTCAAGTAAAGATACCCCACCTGACAGTAAAGAAATGAACTATCAGGTTTAATTTTTATCTTTTCGTTTAGCAGTTGAATTGCTTGACCTATACTATCGGTTTTTTCAGTCTGGAACAAGGGAGTTGCTGGAAGGGATTCTATTTGGACTATGCCGAATAAAACTAATGTCAAAAAAGTTAAAAAGTATTTTCTATTCATGAGAGGCATCTATGGCATACTATGAAAGTTTAAAAAAGAAATCCAAGAAATACCTGTAAAACTCTATTCTTAGCCGAAAGTTGCGTGTTATTATAAACGTTGTCAGTACCATACGAATAGCGGCTCTCTATGTAAGCACTTTTGCCCAGTAAAGAAAATTCCAGACCTCCTCCTGCCACAATAGCTATATTTTGAGATTGAAAAGCAGGAGCATTATTATCTGGATAATTTCTTTCTCCTTTAATGAGAAAGTTAAGTTCTATTCCTCCAAGAACATAGGGATGAATGCCAAGAGGGAAAAATTTTTTCTTTAGAACCACAGGAATTGATATGTACTGTAATTTGATTTCGTTACCATTCTGAAAACAGACTCCTTTTGGAGAATATAAAACATCTGCTTCCAGTGACCAAAGACCGAGCAAACCAAATTCAAGTCCAATACCAACTGCTGTGGCTTTTCGGGATTCAATATTTTCCATTTCCTCCCCTGACAGTTTAGCCCAATTGGAACCAATCTTAATCCCTTTCCTTAACCCTAACTGTCCAAATAATGTATTGCTACCAATAAAAACAAACATAAGTGAGATTAGAATAAGAAAGTTGACTCGCTTCATAGCGTACCTCCATAAATTAATTTGTTTACCCCGAATTAACGGAACCGAAGATAGCTATAAATGGATTCCCTATACGTTAATTCGTGGTTTACCTTCATACCGTTATGCGTTCTTCTCCATCTGCTGTGATAAAAATACCTTTATCACCTTCCACAGGACACCGTGTAACACAGATTCCGCATCCTATACAGAGTTCTTCATCAACATATGGAAGAAGTACAGTAGCGTTTTCCCCATCTATTGTAATAATTTTACTCTCACGGAACTTAATAGCCTTCTCTGGTAACGGACAGTGTTCCTCACAGACCATGCAATTTTCACCATAATACCATGGAATGCATCTGGTTTTATTAAAGTGTGCAGTTCCTATTTTTTGTTTTTGTTTTTGCATCAAGTTAAGTGGTTGAATTGCCCCTGTGGGACAAACCTGTCCACAAAGATTACAGTTGTACTCACAGTACCCAGCTTCTGGTACAAGAACAGGAGTCCAGAGTTTTTCCAATCCATTTCCCAGATTAGTGTACTGAAGTCCACCACCAGCAGTAGAACAGACTCTAATGCATTCTCCACATCGAACACATTTGTCCAGGAAGTTATCCTCATCTACAGCACCGGGAGGCCTAATAATATATCCTTTTTTTATCGGATTTGAAAATCCAATTCTTAATGCTCCCGCAGCCAAAAACCCTGCAACTCCTGCTGTTAAAAAGCGTCTGCGGGAAAAATCAATTTTTGTTACTTCGGGCTTTTTTGTAAATCCAAAACTAACTGCATTAACCGGACAAACTTTCTGGCAGTCCATACAAGAAATACACTCAGTTGAGTCGGTAGTCTTAAAATCAGAAGCAATAGCATCCATGCGACAACTATTCCGACAAAGGCCGCAGTTAGTACAATCTTCTGAAACACGGCGCCTGTACAATCGCATTTTAGAGAAAAGACCTAACAATGCACCAAGTGGACAGAGGTTGCGACACCAAAACCGTCTCTGGACAAATTCCAAAGCAAGAATAACCAAAAAAATAGTAAAAATGATAACAGAACTCTGGAAGAACACAATATTAATTGGAAGAATAAATCCACGAAGTACTTCATTTAGTCTGAAGATAGTATCCTGAATCAATGTAACTGACATTAAAAAACCTAACAAACCATCGGCAAGTAACACAAAAAGAGGATATATTCCAGTAACAACTGTACGAGTGAAAAGAGGAATTGGATCTACAAAACCCACAATTTGAACAGAAAAAATAGCTGCTGTTAGAACTACTACCAGAAATCCGAATTTCAACCATTTCAAGTTCAAAGAACGCTTATTATCGTGTTTAATCCTAAAGAGATAGTGAAAGGCATCTATTGTGGTCCCCATTGGACATATCCATCCACAAAAAAAACGACCGAGAAAAATAACAAGCAAAAGAAGTATTAATCCAGGTAAACTTTTTAGTAGAAATGACCGGGAAGCAAGGCTGGAAGAAATTCCCAGTAATGGATCAAAACGGAGAAAAAAATCTACCGGGATCTTTGCCCTTAAAGGATAAGAAGCAAGCAAAAATAATAGAAAAAATAGAAGGAAGAAGATACCTTGACTAATGCGTCTTAAAATCCGCATAGCTTTTTCTTGCCTCACTCTGTGACAGAGTAAGTTTTAATAGAGAGCTTATTTTTAAAATCAATTTCCCCCAGCCCTCTTTTATGTGCCTCTCTCAAGAAAGATAGTTCCGCTGGATTAATTCCCAGGAGTGTTGCTCCAAAACTATCCACTGCTACAGGATCTACGCCTGCCACTACAGTTTTCTTCAATACAACATCAGCTAAGTTACCGCCAGTTGGTCCATTCCGGATGAGCATACGGTACGCATCGAGCAGAATTAAATCTGCTCGGATTTTTGTGTTAAGATCAGTAATTTTAACATCAAAATAGCGATGGAACCTCCCTCTGTTACCACCAAGAAAACCCATGTAGTTTTTCATTCCCAGAGTTACACCAGCAATACTATGATTTTTTACTACGGGAATGTTTATGATTCTATCTGCATCCAAAACTTCTTTATACAAAGGCCAGGATTTAATAAGCTCCCCGTCAGGGAAAGAAACAGTTTTAAACATTCTTTCATAAACATAATGTACATCAGCACCAGCTTTTTTGGCAGCTTTCTCTATGCCACTCCGTCTGTAGCATCTTTTAGGCTCATTGAGAGTTCGATCAAACACTTTAACTTTCTTTGCCCCGGCCTCAAAACAAAGCCTAACAACTTCTGCAACTACTTCAGGGTTTGTTGTGGCAGCCTGTTCCGGAACACGGTCCCAGGAAATATTAGGTTTAACCACAACAATATCTCCTCTTTTCACAAAACGAGACATCCCACCAAGCTCTTCAATCGCTTTCCTAACAAGTGCTCTTGGAGTTCCATTCTTTGTAACAACAATGTCAGGATAATTCAATTTATCGGAAGATAAGAGAATCTTAGGTAAAAAGGGAAAAGTTACAACTGCGCCTACTGTCTTTTTAATAAAATCTCTTCGTTGCATTTTTCTATCCTCCATTGAATTATTTAGAATATTCTATGGATAAGAACTCAGGCTGACTTTTGTGGATTTACTTCCTTGGGTTTACGGGGTTTACGCAGTTGTTTTTCCTCTTTCTTTGTTTTTTCCATTTCCAGAAATACTAACTTTTCTTTATTTCGCTTCACAATAATATGACTTCCGTCGTGAAATCTTCCTTTGAGCAGCTCCTCGGCAATTGGATCTTCAATATATTTTCTGATAGTTCTTCTCACCTGTCTGGCGCCATAAAGGGGATCATATCCCTTGTCTGCTAAAAATTCCTTTGCATTTTCAGAAAGTACCACATGAATATCTCGCTCTTTTACCACTTCCAGTATTTCATTCATTGCTATGTCAATAATTTTTAAAATATGTTCACGTGTCAACGGCCGGAAAACTACTACCTCGTCAATACGATTGATAAATTCTGGGGTAAAGAGTCGTTTAGTTTCTTCAAGCATCGATGAACGCATTTCTTCATAATCGATTCCGGCTTCTTTTTGACTAAATCCAAAACCTCCCTTGTGTACGGAGCGAGTTCCAAGATTAGAGGTCATAATTAAGATAACATTTCTAAAATCAACCTTTCGTCCAAGACCGTCAGTAAGGTGACCCTCGTCCAGTATTTGAAGAAGTATGTTAAAAACATCTGGATGCGCTTTCTCAATTTCATCTAGAAGAACCACCGAATAAGGGTGCCTTCTTACCTTTTCAGTAAGTTGTCCACCTTCTTCATAACCTACGTAACCAGGAGGAGCTCCTGTCATTCTTGAAACTGCAAATTTCTCCATAAATTCTGACATATCTAGACGAATAAGAGCATTTTCATCCTCAAAGAGATATTTAGCCAATACCTGAGCAAGATATGTTTTCCCAACTCCAGTTGGTCCAAGAAAAACAAAAGAACCAATAGGACGCCGTGGATCTTTAAGACCAGCTCTTGTACGGCGAATGGCTTTACTCAAAATTTCGATGACCTCGTCCTGTCCCACCACTTTCTCCTTCAGAACGTCAGCCATTTTAAGAAGTTTCTCTGATTCCGATTGTGCAACCTTTGAAACAGGAATACCCGTCATCATTGAAACAACTTGAGCAATATCATCCTCTGTTACATCAGCAAGTACCTCCCCCATCTCATCTTCCCATTTCTTTTTTGCTTCCTCTAACTCTGCTATAAGCCGTTTTTCTCTATCTCTGAGTATGGCTGCTTTCTCAAATTCCTGATTTCGAATAACGCTATCTTTTTCTTTTCTCACAACTTTTAATCTTTCCTCAAGAATCGTTACTTCCCTCGGGACAGAAATATTAGCAAGGTGAACTTTAGAACCTGCTTCATCCATAACATCAATAGCTTTATCAGGGAGGAATTTATCTGTTATGTAACGATCTGAAAGGTGAACTGCTGCTTTGATGGCAGCTTCTGTATATCTAACCCGGTGATGTTTTTCATATCTATCTTTAAGTCCATTAAGAATAGCTAAAGTATCAGCCACTGATGGTGGATCTACCATTACTTTCTGAAAACGTCGTTCCAATGCTCCATCTTTCTCAATATATTGACGATATTCATCCAGTGTTGTAGCTCCAATACATTGAAGTTCGCCTCGAGCTAAGGCTGGCTTAAACATGTTAGAAGCATCAAGAGAACCAGAGGCACCACCTGCCCCTACAATTGTGTGAAGTTCATCAATAAATAAAATTATATTTTTTGACTTCACCAGTTCATTCATAATAGCTTTCATTCGTTCTTCAAACTGACCACGGTATTTAGTTCCGGCAACAATAGCTCCAAGATCTAAAGTAACAACACGTTTGTTGTGAAGTACACGGGAAACTTTTTTCTCAACAATTCGCATGGCAAGTCCTTCAGCAATGGCTGTTTTGCCGACTCCTGGCTCGCCAATAAGAACAGGATTGTTCTTTTTTCTTCTAGAAAGTATTTGGGCTACTCGCTG
>CAYYPT010000096.1:7920-9895 GCA_964473625.1 uncultured bacterium
TGCCAAAAGAAGATGTTCTGTCCCAATCACATTGGATTTAAAACGTTCTGCTTCAGCCGCTGCAACTCTTAAAACTCTTTCGGCTCTCTTTGTGAACGGAATGTTTCCCATAGTAATTGTTCCACCAGTGGAACGTACTGCATCTTCAACAGACTTTTTTAAATCGTCCAGATCTATCTCCAGATTTTGTAAAAGTTCCACTGCAACTCCTCCACCTTCCCGAATTAAACCTAACAAAAGATGTTCTGTTCCAATATAATCGTGACCTAATCTTAATGCCTCTTCTCTGGAAAGTTGAATAACTACCTGGACTCGTTGTGAAAAGTTGTTTCTTATCATGTTGTTTATCCTTTATATAAAAATTTAGAACCTGTCTCCTAATCTCAGATAATTTTAATTTAAATGAAGTTTCTCTTTAACTAATTCTGCTCGGATTTTATCACATTCTAATTCAGTAAGAATTTTTCCTTCCCTTTTTTGAATGTGCGCTGGTTGTGTCAATACTATTAATTCGTTAAAAACTTTATTGTTAACTTGATCAAGGATACCCAATTCTACCCCCAATTTAATAGCAGAGAGAAAATCAAGAAACTCCATTGACGAAAGCAGTTTTGCATTTGAAACTATTCCAAGCGCACGATAAATTTTATCTTCAATAATAATCCGCTGACCATTCATAGCACGCTCTCGTGCATGGCGTTCTTTTTCAATAAAAAGTTTTATTAGTGGAAGAATACGATCAAGAATTCCCTGCTCTGTCCAACCAAGAGTATATTGATTGGATATCTGGAAAAAATTACCTATTATTTTGCTTCCTTCACCATAAAAACCGCGAACAGTAATACCGGCAGGAACCATTTCAGCAAATATCTTCTCAATTTCCTTTGTAAAACTAAGCACAGGAAGATGTATAAAAACGGAAAATCTCACTCCTGTACCTACATTCGTTGGACAGGCAGTCAGAAATCCAAATTGCTCAGAAAAAGCATATTCTAAATCAACCGATAATTCTTTATCCAACTGGTGAATAATTTGCCAGGCTTTGTCCAAAGAAAAACCAGGTAATATCACCTGAATACGAAGATGATCTTCTTCGTTTATCATTATGCTAAGCTTTTCATCTTCCGTAACCAATAAACCTCTGGGATTATCCCTCTCAGCAAAATCTGAACTAATAAGCCTTCTTTCCACAAAAAACTGCTTATCCAGCTCTTCTAGAGAGGAAATTTCAAAATAATAGGCATTTTTCAATTCTTCCGTATCCTCAGCAGCTGTTAGAACAGCAGAGATAACACTCTTTTGCTGGTCTTCAGTAGCTCTGTCTACAAAAGGAATATTTTGCAAATTCCGAGCCAATCTAACCCTACTGCTAATAATAATATCCGAATCCTTCCCATCTCCAGATAACCACGTTGCCACCTGCCTAACCATTTTGTCTATTACATATGGCATGGGCATAAGCTACCTATTCCCTCCCTCGATTTCTCGTATGCGATCCCGCAACTCTGCGGCTAACTCATACTCTTCTTTTTTGATGGCATCCTGAAGTTTCTTTTTTAGAGAAATTACAGATTCTTTTTTCTCCGTAATCTGAACGGGTAAACGGTTCCCTATATGTTTGTTACTTCCATGGATACGTCGAGTGAGCACTTTTAATTCTTCCATAAATGTATCATAACATTGTGGACACCCCAGCCGGCCTGTCTTCATAAAATCTGCCCAGGAAAGACCACACCCACTGCATACGCGTCCTTTGTCTCCTTCATCCGAACGATGGTTAAGTTCTGAAACTAAATGTTCGCTTAAGACTGCTACAATTAATTTTCCAAAAACTTTAGAAATATCCAACATGGGATTAGTCAGACCTTCTTTTTCTGCACACACTTTGCAGAGATTTAATGTGGTTTTTTTATTACCAATCACCTGAGTAAATTTTACCACTGCTTCTCGCTGGTGACATTTTTCGCACAGCATT
>CAYYPT010000097.1:0-9881 GCA_964473625.1 uncultured bacterium
GAATACCAGGACCGTCGTGAATCGAATATTTTTTTATGTCAAAAACAATTCCCTTAGTCATTATTCTTTTCTGACCTACTGTACAAAACATGAACGGCTAAACCAATTGCAGGCTTCATGGATTCATTCTGATACCTCAGATACTTAGGTATCTTGAGTATCTCTCTTAAAGGTACAATAGTCCTGTTTAACTGCCGATCTTTTAACTGTGCAAAACAGTACTTCAAATCACCAAAAGATGTTTTCAATGTTCTCTCTTGTCTTCGACCATTACGAACATATCGACCTTCACTACTATCCGGGAGCTGTTTAATTGTTCGACTCTCAATTGCCATGAATAAAGCTCTTGTTATACCTAACATAATCTGTGAATTTGCATCCTTAAGACCAAATAATAAACCATTGATATTAAAGTCTGTTTCTGATATATATATTAGCATTAACCTATTATAATTATTACCCATCTCCTTAAAAGCTTCAACAATAAAATTCCATACACTATCAATCTTTGATTATTGCTCACATTTTAGCCAAACAGACATTTCGCCCACCCCGCGGTGGGCCCAAGAATAGTATGGTATTGCCATAAAATTTTTAGTCATACCCTTCCTGGCACTTCTTGTAGAATCCAAATGGAGGACCTCGCCTGTAATTACAGCAATTCCTCCCAACATGTCACCATGGTATGCCACCTTAAGAGGTGTATCATCCCGCAAGAGGATATCTGAAACTTTGCCTCCATTGTCAGGCCATTCAGCACAGTAAACAATTGGACCGCGCTCAAGCGCCACCTTTCCCAGATCATTCTTTACTTTCTCACAAGCCAATACACGTCTAACTGGCATAGGTAAATTCAGCTCAATTACGTCTTCCTTTTGCCATTTTCTGCGAATGCGCGCGTAACCCTTTTCCATGTTTAAATCAATATACTTACCATTGACTTTGAGTGTAGCCTTTTCCTTGTTTGTAATCAGATATCTATATAGATCGCTCGGCACTGGTTGATTCCGTGCCCACCCGGGGATTCGGATATAAATCGCAAACTCAGATAGCCTTTCAGGCTCAATGGTAAGTTTAATGTTCCCATCCCAAGGATATCGTGTCTCCTGTCTTATCATAACAGTATTCTTATCCATCTCAATAGAGGCATTTCCCCCAATAAATAGATTTACATATAAAATATCTTTATTATGAGCATATATATAACCTGGAACCGATGGCATAACACGTGTGATGTTGCTCGGACAGCAGGCACAGCCAAACCATTTTTGTCTCTCAGCTTTTCCTTGATTGAACTTATATTTACCGTCTGATTCAAGTGGATTGCAATAGAAAAACTTGTCACCGCTTAGAGACACACCAGAAATGAAACCATTATACAGAACTCGTTCCAAAACATCAATATACTTCGCTTCTCCATGCAATAAAAACAAACGGTGATTCCACATAATATTTCCGATAGCAGCACAGGTTTCATTATAGGCAGTTAGATTAGGTAACTCATAATTATCACCAAATGCCTCACCCCTATGACGAGCACCTATTCCGCCAGTTAAATATAATTTCTTTGAAACAACATTGTCCCAAATTCGATCTATCGCTTTAGTGTAATTCACATCCCCAGTGAGTGCTGCTACATCTGCCATGCCAGAATACATATAAGTAGCTCGAACAGCATGTCCAACAGCCTCATCTTGTTCGATAACGGGCTTGTGATCTTGGCAATATTCTCCAAACAGCTCACGACCATGAGCATGACCGCGTTCATCTAAAAAGAATTTCGCTAAGTTTAGATATTTCTCTTTTCCTGTCACACGATATAGCTTCACTAAGCTCTTTTCGATAATCTGATGGCCAGGTGGTATACGCTTCTTATCAGGACCGAACACACTGGCAACTAAATCAGCATTCTTTATGGCTACACCCAACAGATTTCTTTTACCAGTTGAATGATAATGTGCCACAGCAGCTTCATATAAGTGCCCGGCATTATACAATTCATGACTCATGATCAAGTTTGACCATCTTTCTTTGCCAGCCCAACGGACAGGGTGCTCCGGATCAATTGTCCGCCCAGTATATAAATAGCCATCCTCTTCCTGTGCAGCAGCGATTTTAGCAATTAGATCATCCAAATATTTTTCAAGTTTAGGATCAGGATAAATACTTAAAGAATAAGATGCGCCTTCTATGATTTTGTATACATCCGTATCGTCAAAGGGATAATCACCACAAAAAGTCCCCTCCATTAATCCACCGGCTTTGGCAAAATTATCAATTCGGCCGGTTTCTTCACACATTTTGAAAGCGAAAGGAATTGTCACTTTCCTATTAATTTCCATTCGAGGAGACCAAAATTCATCTTCTAAATGAATATTTTCAAAGGTTACTGGCTTAATTGGGTAATCCTTTGCTGTTTTTTTGGCACACATAAAATTTAGGATAGTAATAAATGTTATTCCTAACAAAAGTAAATTTTGTCTAACAAGCTTCATTTTTATTCTCCTTTCTGATGTTATTTGTTCTGTTTCAATTTAAATATATATTTCCTCTCTTTTATTTTTCATAAACCAGTAATATTAATTTAAAATCAAGTAACCGTTCAGCCCGTTAGATATTTGCTATTTTAGACAACAAATATATAACACGGATTATTATCTAACGGGGTAAACTGTCAACTGTTACTATATTTTGTTACTCAATTTCAAAAACCACCACTGACTTTGCCGGAAGCGTAGCGGATATCATACCACTCTTTAGTTTGAAATCCTTAAAAATAGTTGGATGAACGACATTCGGCTTTTCAAACGTATTGTGTGAATTGATAGCTGGCGCGGTTAATACACGACCGGAAATCTTCTTCACCTTGATACCCCGCAATTCGCAATCAAGCTTAGCAGAATTATGGGGATCTAAATTACAAAGCGATATGTGTATTTTACCTTTTTTGTCTCTCGATGCCGAAACATTTAATGATGGAAGTTTTTTATTTCCAAAAACATAGTCTGTACACTGCAGCACAGTTGGAAGCAAAGTGGCATCATGATGAATCTTGTACATTTCAAAAACATAGTAAGTGGGTGTCAAGACCATTTTCTCATCTTTTGTAAGAATCAACGCCTGAAGCACATTAATTGTTTGTGCAATATTGGCCATTTTAATGCGGTCGCATCTTCTATTGAATTCGTTTAAATGAATTGCTGCCACCAATGCGTCGCGAAGCGTGTTTTGCTGGTACAAAAAGCCCGGATTTGTTCCTGGTTCAACATTATACCAAGTGCCCCATTCATCAACTACTAAAGCTACTTTTTTTTCAGGATCGTATTTGTCCATAATAGTTATATGCTTGTCAATAACTTCGGGTATTTTTAAACACCTGTTCAATGTATCAAAATATTCTTTTTCCCCAAATTCGGTAGCCGAACCTTTATTCCACCAATTGGTAGTGTAATAGTGAAGTGAAATGCCCCACATGAGCCTGTGCGGAATTTTTTTCATTAATACTTCTGTCCAGTTATAATCATCATCATGTGGGCCTCCGGCAATTTTTAATAAACGGTTGTCGCCATAATTTCTGCAAAAGGTAGCAAACCGTCTGTATTGGTCGGCATAAAACTCAGGGGTCATATGGCCGCCACATCCCCAATTTTCGTTTCCAATACCCCAATATTTAACCCCCCAGGCATTTTCCCGACCGTTTTTTCTCCTCTCATCTGCCATTGGGCTTATGCCGTCGAAATTTATATATTCAACCCATTTTGACATTTCTTCAACAGTACCGCTCCCCACGTTTCCACAGATATATGGTTCGGCTCCTAATTGCTCACACAAATCTAAAAATTCGTGGGTCCCAAAGCTGTTGTCTTCAGTTACTCCACCCCAATTTGTATTTACCATTTTTGGACGTTTGCTACGCGGTCCAATACCATCCCTCCAGTGGTACTCATCAGCAAAACAGCCACCGGGCCAGCGAAGATTAGGGATATTAATTTTTTTTAATGCTTCGACCACATCATTTCTTATTCCCCTTGTATTTGGTATATTTGAATCTTCGCCAACCCAATACCCGCCATAAATACCGTGACCCAGATGTTCGGAAAAACACCCGTAGATGTTCCGGCTGATCGTTTTCCTGCCTTGATCAGCGTGGATAATTAACTTGTTTACCATCTTGGGATTCTCTCCGGCGGTAACTGAAGTAATGCATGTCAGCACTACTGCCGATACAAGCAAAGCAGCACCTTTATTTATTCTTATTTGAGACAACCATCTCTTGAACTGAGTATTCTTCATTTTTCTCCCCTTCAAGTTTAATAACTATAAATCCCGGTCTTATCCGTTAATTCGGGATAAAATTAAACAGCAGGACTGCTATTAAGAAATTTATTAAGCTTTTATAATGTGTCACATCGAACCTCCGGATTTGGTGTATTAAAATTTCACTTTGATCGATTTACCGTTATAGGTAACTGTTTTTGTTTCTCTGGAAGGAAGCAGAATAACCTTGAACTTACGGAGCGTTTTTGATTTAACACCTTTATTCATCTGCGGTCTTATGGTCAATGATTCGGAATTGTCATCCCATATGAATTCGGTAAGAAAAATGTTTTTATTATCAAGATAGTCAAGACTAATGCCATCATCTTCATACATGATAAATGAACCATCAGCACCCTTGTACACCTTTAACTCCATAGGTTCATCAACAGTCTGGGATGTATATTGACGTAAGGGATCAAATGGTATTATTGATCCAGCGCGTATAAATATAGGCATTATGCTCAAATCTATTCTACGTTCAATAGTTGTCCCTCCCTGATATTCCTTATTATTCCACCAGTCATACCAGATCCCTTCAGGCAAATATACATTTCGGTATGCAGCTCCTTCTTCATAAACAGGAGCAATAATCATTACTTCGCCCCAGAGGTACTGGTCGCCAATTCCTCTTGCAATTTCATCTTCTGGATAGTGCAGCCACATAGCTCTCATCATAGGTAATCCTTTTGATCTGGCCTCCCAGGCCAGGGTATAATTATAGGAGAGCAGCCTATACCTTAATTCCGCAAATTTCCTGCAGATACCTTCAATATCGGGATTTCCCAATGCTGATTTCAGAGGATTTTCTCTGCCTTCTTTTGGTCCCATTTCACTTAAACCCCAACCCCATGGAAGCCGGGTCCACCAGGTACGTCCATGGGACCGGAATGAAGGACAAAAAGCCCCAAATTGAAACCAACGTGCATATAATTCTCCAGTAAGTTCTTCGTTGGGGAAAAATCCTCCAATATCAGATCCCCAAAAAGGAGAAACACTGAGAGAATGATTTATTCCCACAGCAATTTGTGCTTTAAGAGTTTTCCAGGATGATTCGGTATCACCCGACCACATCCATCCCCCCCATTTTGCAATTCCCAAGTGACCGTTACGATGGAGACTCCAGGGGCGAACATTAGGAGTGGTGTATAAAGGACCCTGATAGTACATCTGATGTCTTTTTATACGCTCAAAAAGATTGAACCAGTCTCCTTCATCCGGCCACCAGGCATCGATACCGTTATTTACTAATCCTATATGCTGTTTCCAGTAGGTAAAAATATGAGATTCATCCAGTACTTCATTCGGTTTGGGGGGTATTGATCCCTGAAGAGTAGGCAATTTATCTCGATCCCAAGGAACCATATGCACTATTACCTTGACCTTCAGGTCATGTAGATCATCAATGACCTCAGAAGGCTTTCGGGTAAAGACTTCCGGATTAAAATCAAAGGAAGGCTGGTCTGTATTCCATCCTCGCGGACAGAATCCGGTGCCCAGGTAAATCACCGCATCCAATGGGATATGCTTTTCCCGAAAAGTTTTAACTATTTCGACCATCTGGCTGTCATCTTCCAGGGTTCGGTGCGACTGCATATACCCAAGAGCCCACCGGGGCGGCATTACCGCCGGACCGGTTATTTTTGACAGGTCACTCATAAAAATTTTCGGATCGCTTGTGTCAAACAGAAAGACATCATATGCTCCAGGAACAACACTTTCTGAGGGTGGAATCCCTTTACCAATATTCTGTTGCTGGTTTTCCTTGGTTTGCTGTTTGTTCTCGAGGTCTAAAGTGTGCCGGGGAATAAGAAAACCTTGTTCTTTGTTTCTGAGATCGATCTGTACCCAAGGGGTAGCTACAAATATCCCCCAACCACCCGTACCCACGAGCAGAGCTACCGGATTACGCGATCCGTATGCATTGGCCTGCCACCGCGGCTGCATTTTGTGAAGTCTTCCTCTTCGATCAAATTCAACCCTGGCATTTCTCCAGTCTTCACCCATTCTGGGGCCTCCTCCACCCAGACCCAGGACTGGTTGATCATCCAGCTTAAAAACTAACTGACCATTTTCGGAAAATGTCAGTTCCTGAATTAAAATTCCCTGATTATTATGGATAATTATTCTAAGAGGATCAGGGAGCACTTTCACTTTAAAGTTTCCTACCTTTCTCTCAATCGATCCTGAAATATCTCTACGACTTATTACTGGTTCAGGATACTCTTTCTCACTCAGGACAGGTGTATAGGGGAATTCTCTGTCCATCGTTACCGGTTTAAAGGTAATCCGGATACTGACTGATCCGGACTCTCTGATTTCAAGCAACGCAGGTAAACTGTCACAATAAAGGATTTGGGACTGAACAGCTGAACTGCGGAATGTGAAGATTAGTACTATTATAAGTATAAGTTTAAGGAAAAAATCTCTGTTAATTACCATAAAAATATATTTTTGTTTTTTATCATAACTCATTATAATCTATACTCATTATAATCTATACCTTAATTCAATTAAATGTTGGGTCTGTGAAATAGGGAGGTCTGTCTGATAAGTTCCCTGCTTTCCTTTTACCATTTCAATTTTTTTGCCATCCATAGTTAAGTTGAGTACTGTGCTGTTAGGGACAAATACTTTCAGTCTGGTGGTATGACTGTCTCCTGTACGGTTTTCAATTTTAAATCGTAGATTTTTCAAAGATTTCTCAATTATAATTTCTTGTTCACTGACAAATCCATCACGATCGAGTTCAACACTCACTCTGTCCTTTTCGGTTATTAAAGAGAACCTGTTTCTCAACCCGTCTCTAGGAATAACAAAATAGCCTTCTGTATTTTCCTTCAGAATACCCCCGTAAGCTATCCATCCGAAGATAGGATCATCAGTAAGTATGGTTTCGGCAATCCTCATGGCAGCACCATTGCCAAGATCTGCTTCACCATCATACATCCATGCCCCCCGATCATATTCTTTCCTGATCCAGGCTCTACCTCTTTTGGACGACATAAATGCCCAACCCATGGCACCGTCGTTGATCTTTCCGGGGGCCCAGAAACCATAGTTTGATTCTTCTGTACCTGTATTCATAAGAGCCCATGAACTCAAGTAAGAAGCATAACCCAGCCGGAGCCAGGGATATGGATCGTCAGCAAAATACTTACCATAATCGAGTATTGACCATCCACCCATCTTTGCCATGTAGCTCATACTGCCGTCAGCACCAAGTTGATAATACTTGGTCTCAAGCCAGCCCCGGACTGTTAACCCTGCATATAATTGACGTTCCATAAATTCAAGGGCATCGCTCTTACTGACATCAGGATGAGAATACCAGACTTTCCTTATTTTATCATACCACAAATTAGTATCAGATTTCATCGTATTTAAGGCTCCATACTTGGCAAAAGCATAGGTTGATTCAAAGGCTGTACGATCGAAAGGGTATTCAGAGCGATACGGATATTTATTGTCATAAATAAAATACTTAACTTTCTTTTCATATTCACTCCGCAGCCAATCTGCATCTTTCCTTCTCCCATTTTCCTCCAGAGCTTTAATGATATCTTCTATTACCAGTTCATTATAGCAACCAATTTCATATGCTTTATAATATTCTCCCCAAATCTCATAGGGATAAAGAAAAAATCCCCGTGCGGTCATGAATGCCCTTTCCAGATATTCTTCCGCATCTAAATAATTTACCTTCTCCGGATACATTTTTGCTATCTGGTACATATGATAATACATCATAAAAATATGAGGGTAATCATAGGACCGCCACACCTGCATCCTGTCCAGCTGCCTGCTTCTCACTCCTGCTCTGGCATCAATATCTCTAGCCACTTTCCAGTTAGGCACTCCGTAAATTCCATAGGGGTAAGGATGGTCTTTGTCAGTTCGCTGCAGCTTGTCCCAAACAAAGTTTTCGATATAATATTCAACTGCTTCAATCTCACTGTCTACCGGAAAGTATACATTTTTAGCTGCAACAAAAGGCGCCTTACATAATGCAGGATCATCAGAGGCAAGAACATAACCCCACCAATAATCGAATCCGTCTGTATCATCAGGGCTCCTGAGGACAGAATTACTCATGTCATAAACAGAAAAGAGACCATTATACCATTTGGATGGATCTCTGTGTTGTTGTTTATTAACTATAAAAGACGCGCGTTTTTTGATAAGTGTCTCTATAGGTTCGGTAGAAAAAAACTCCAGGTAGGTTGTTTGATCATCATTATAATGTATGGTCAGCATATTCTCACCCAGCTTGCTGAATTGCACTTCATAGACAAAATGATCATTGAGTTTCTCGCCTAAAAATGTTATTGATGTTTCTGAAGGAAACTCAGCGGTTACAGAATCGATCGTATTCTTAGTATGTAATGCAAATCTGGCAGAAAGATGGTTGGGGACAGACATACCCGGAACCACATGAATATCAAACAGGCCTTCGTCATACAGCAATTTTCTCATACCTTTCCAACTGTCAGTCCAACGCAGTTTAAAACCATACTCCACTTTACTGTTGTCACTATAAGCGGAACCAACCACACATTTTGAATGCTTCTGACGCCAGGTACCACCGTCGACCTTATTACCTGATAAAAATGAATGAATAAAATAATCTGAACCTTTGAAATATTCCAGTTTAGTGCCCTCTTTTGGTAATATCATCAAAAAAGGCGGTCTGCCTGAGGGTCTGGCATAAAAAAGAAATGATCCATTACCCGAGATATATCTATGGGTGGTATAGCACTCCTCAAATATATATTGTGGTTCTCCACCATCTGGTCTTCTTACCGGCATAGAAAGGAAGAGATCGCCGATGGTAAAGGCCCATTTCATCATTGATTCAATAGTTATATCAATATCCAATCCTTTTTCATTAAGGCTATACCGGGTTTCCATCTTCTGTGGCATCCCCGGTTCATAATCAATTATGCTGACAGATGAATCAGGATTCAATACTACATGTCCTGCCCCTCTGTAAATTTCCAACCAGTCACCATCGAGTATCTTATATTTCATCTCAGGTCTCATCCAAACCTCGTTTATTACATTTGCTTCATAGGGATCAGTAGGACTGGTTAAGGAAGTGATACCTCTAGGGCTAATGGTTATTTTAATAACATCATTTTTCAAGATGTAACTCTTTTGTCTGTTTTGTCCCTGAACTTCAGTCAAACATAATAAGCCAAGCATAATGAGAAAGACAACAATTCTTTTTTCCATATCAATCAACATAATTAATTATCCCTTATTATTGGGGGTGTCAATCTAGATGTTAAGTTTATCATTAACTCTACTGTTAGTTATTGTTAACAGTTACATTTTCGGAATCAATAATCTCAATTGATTTTTTCTCCTTCAAGGTATGTAAATCAAATACCTGTTTACCGATCTTCACGTCTTGGCAGTGAAGAATTCTAATTGCTTTTTTCCCCAGCCAGAGGGAGTCTTTTTCAGCAAATTCCTCGTCCCGGATAAATGTATTGTTCTTTATTATTACATTTTTAGCATTCATAACCGTTAATGCTGGTAATTGCCGCCAGTTGTAAAAC
>CAYYPT010000098.1:0-9685 GCA_964473625.1 uncultured bacterium
AGCTAATTAGCAACAAAACAAGGGAATAGCCCCGACATTTATGTCGGGGGAAAAGGTTAAATAATCATTTTTCCGAAGCTCTTTAAGGCTTTTTAGAGTGGACTCATTGATTTATTTTAAAGTGTTTATTTCATCCTCCACATGTTGCCTCAAAATAAACTGTAACCGGAAATGTTATGTTATATCCGCTGATCATACACAGTCTGAGACTGTGTATGATTTTCTCTAAATCATATATCCATTTTATCATTTAAGCATTAGGATTTTGGATTTGTTTTGTGCCTCGCCACGAGGCGGTATTTTGGAGAGGCAGAGCCTCTGCAGTAAGATTATCTCAGCGTTCTCTATCTTCCTCTGGCGAATTATTCAGATTGGTTTTTCAAAATGAAAATGCTCTTCATTTTGAAATATAGCTTATAAGCTATGTTTTTGGTTGTAAGCTCCCTTTTTTCTGGATTGTTAGAAAATCTTAAAAATTATACGACAAAACACAATCTACCGACCTTAAGTCTAATAATTACAAGCTAAATTTTCTCTCTAAGAAACTGCTGCTCTATTTTAGGGGGTTACTGCCAATAATTACTAAAATTTTCATTATGTTACGATTGTTTGGCATATCATTTGTAGTTGAATAATATTGTTAGACAAAGAGCAAATAGTAGGACATAAAATAACAAAATAGTAATAAAGAATTGTATGAAAAAGGTTC
The DNA here is from genome assembly GCA_964473625.1 of uncultured bacterium. Lineage (GTDB taxonomy): Bacteria > Zhuqueibacterota > QNDG01 > QNDG01 > DSAB01 > CAYYPT01. Next base: position 710 of record CAYYPT010000098.1, read on the forward strand.
TTAAAATAATTTATATCGTTTATGTTTTTGGGGTTGTTTCTCTTATAGCTAAAAGCGGAGGTATTGAGGTCAGGCCGACGAGAGAGGAACTTTTTGAAACAGAGCCACAGAATATCGTTACCACTGTTTTCAGAGTTTCAAATGTGGGCTCTCCGAGACAGGAGTTTGTTTCTCAGTTAGAACTTCCAGAAGGGTGGAAACTGATTACTCAGGATTTTCCATTTGAACTGGATACAAACGCAAGCGACATCAAACTAATAAGTTTTTATGTGCCTCCTACTGCTCTTGCTGGCAAGTATGAAGTGACCTACCGTGTTAGAGGTAGGAAATATCCATCTGTTAGCGATTTTTACACAATATACGTTATTGTTCTTCCGGTAAAAAAAGTTAGCATTAAATTACTGGAGAAACCTAAATATGTTATTGGCGGTGAGAAGTATTCCCTCTCTTATCTGTTAAAAAATGATAGTAACGTAAAGGTGGCTCTAAGTCTTAAATTTGAAAGTGGGAAAGAATATCCAATTATACTTAACACTGAAATTGATACAAGTTACTGCGAAATGATGCCGGGTGCATCAAAAATAATAAGTGTGACAGTGGAAACGAATAAAAATATTTCTTATTTGCTAAAGCACGGTGTTATTTTAAAAGTAAAATCCTTGAAAGATAACAGTATTATTGGCAGTGCGTCGAGTTGGGTTAATGTTATTCCCCAGAAGAGTGTGGGCAGAAGTCCTTACTATTATTTCCCAATAAAAACTTTACTGAGAGCTTTTTATTCCAGGAGAGATAAAATCCAATTGGGTTATCAAATAAATGTGCAGGGAGAAGGGACACTGGACGAAGAAGGTAAAACCCATTTGCAATTTCATTTAAGAGGTCCGGATGCCTACAAAAAATCTGTTCTTGGCCAATACGATGAATACAATGTAAGTTATTCTAATGATAAGTTTGCTATCCGTGTTGGCGATCTTCGCTATTCCCTTTCTTTTTTAACTGAGAATTCGCGTTATGGTAGAGGAATAGAGGGAAGTTTTAACCTAAGAGGATTTACTTTTGGTGCATTTTATCAGAAAGCCCGGTGGATGTTTGCAGCCAATAGAGAATTTGCTTCTTACATAAGTTATCTCATTAAGAATCAATATAAGATTGGGTTTAACTATATCAGGAAAGAAATGGACAATAGTTCTGGAAATGTTTTTAGTTTGGAGGGTAAATTTAAAGTTCATAATACTGGAGTACAGGTGGAAACTGCTCTCGGGCAAAAAGATGGGAAAACCCGTTATTCACACTGGGTGAATGTGGTAGGCCGCGAAGCAAAAGTTAATTATTCGCTGAGGGTGATTTTAGCATCTCCAGATTTTCCCGGCTATTACAGAGACACACATTACATTACTGCTGGTGTATCCCTGCCGGTCTGGAAGGGATTGAGAGTAAAAGCTGGTTTTCACCATAATCAGCAAAATTTTGATCTGGATACGACCCGATATTCTGCTCCGTTGACAGAGCAAGCTTATTTAGGTTTTCGTTACCATTTTCGTAAAGGTGTTACCTGTGGTATTTATTTGAACAGAAGAAGCAGCGTAGATCGCCTTCTCCGTTTGTTTGATTACAGGGAGAATAACTTTAGATTTGAAATAAGTAGAAACCTTCGCAAACTAACTCTATTCGGTTCATTTGCTACTGGTAAGACATGGAACAAGTTAATCGACAAAACTTCTCGTATGAATCGTTATGCAATTAGTGGTTATTTTGTTCCAGCCACATGGCAATCATATCGCGCTTATGTTTATTACGATGAAGATATGCGTTACGTTTTTGGTGAAGAACACCGTTTTACTGTAGGCTTAAATCTTAAGCTGAAAATTGACGACAGAATGTCTTTTTACTTAAACTATCAAAATAACTCCAGTACTGAAGAATATTATGAGAATCGGGATTTGGTTGAAGCTAGACTGGATTACCAATTTCTTAATGGACGTCAGATCTCACTAAGATGCAGACAAACTTTGCTTCAGAGATCACTGGATAGAAGAGAAACAGCTTTCCTCCTGGAGTATAAAGCTCCTTTTAATATTCGAATAAGAAAAAAAGAGAATTTGGGAATACTTAAAGGTAGGTTGTTTAATATAGAAACCAATGAGCCGGTAAGAGGAGTAGTAGTAAGCGTCGGCGGTTCAACAGTTGTAACTGATAATAAGGGTAATTTTGTTTTCTCTTCGTTAAGTTCTGGAACTTATTATTTGCGTATAGATAGAGCAAAAATAGGCCTGAGTATGATTACAATTCCAGAAACTCCTATGAAAATTACTGTTCATGCCAAAGAGAAGAAATATATAGAAATAGGTATTACCAGAGGAGCTGTTATTGCCGGACGTGTGATACTTTACAGTTCTCTAAACGATTCTACCGTCGGTTTGCAGAAAGAAACGGGTCATAAATATTATTTACTTGGCGATGGCAAAACGAAAGTTCTCAAAAATCACGCTTTGCCAGATATTCTTGTAGAAATTAGGAAGGATGGAGAAGTTCAGCGAAGAATTACTGACAGCGAAGGCCGTTTTGATTTTGAAGGGCTGCGATCGGGTAGATGGAAACTCAAACTTTATAAGTATAATCTTCCTGAACACTATCGTTTTGAAAAGGATACGTTTGAAGTGAAGTTAAGACCAGGCGAGAAAAAGTATATTCTGGTTAAAGTAGTGCCCAAGAAGAGAAGAATTCGTTTTCTTGAGAAGGGGGGTACTGTTATTCAGGAAGAGAGGAAATAGAAAGCACATGATAAAAAAATTAAGTATAATCGTGTTTATTTTGTTTGTTCCCGCAGTAAGCACGATAGCCCAGAAGCTTGTAGTGAAAGAAAAAGTAGCTTTTGATAAAACCGCTGAATTTTCCGGTATCGCAGGAGATGATATAGTGAACGTTTATGAAAATGATATGGGCGATTATAGGATCAAAATTCTTGGTGGAACTTATAAAAGAACCTGGCACGTAGAAGTTACAAAAACTACTGATAACTGGGATTCCAATTTTGTTTTGGAAGCGAAAAGAGATCCCTCTGACACTCGCGTGACCGGTGGCGATAGTTACCTTACAGTGCCAGATGAACCTACAGCGGACATTTTCTTTTGGTCGAATAACAAAAGAGATATAAAAAGGCCAAATTTAAAAATACAATACAAAGTCAGCGGTGTTACAGCCTCCAGTGCAACGCCGGGTACTTATACCACGACTATCACTTATACACTGGTAGATGATTAATAACCGTGTTTTGGTAAAGTCCAATAAAAAATAGGTGAGTGAAATGAAAAATGTGAAAACTGAATCTAAAAGTTTAATTAATATGATATGGGTTGGCATTGGGTTTGGTGTGATTTATTGGATTCTTGAGTCCGTCAGAGATGTTATTGCATTTGAAAAGGGTACACTTATTGAAAGAATATTTTTGCCCGATGCAATGTCCTTCTGGATGCGTGTTTTAGTCGTCTGTATCATAGTTTTGTTTAGTATTCGCATCCAGACTTTGAGAGAAAAGATAAGAAAACATGGTGCAGAATATTATGGTTCTTTTAGCAGAATTGGAATAATCAAAGTGGGTATTCTTTTTGCCGCTTTTTATTGGATTCTTGAGTCTTTTAGAGACACTTTTGTATTTGAAAAAGGTAATTTAATTCAAAGACTCTTCCTCCCTGATTCTATGTCTCTCTGGATGCGTTTGTTGGCAATTTTTATTCTTATGTTGTTTAGTATATATGTGCAGTCGCTAATAAATGAGCGGAGGAGAATAGAAGAAGCGCTGAGAGAAGAACAAAAAGAATTAGAAAGAGAGCTAGAAAGACGCAGTGCAGAACTTGTGGAAACGAATAAAGTACTGAAGCAAGAGGTTGATGAGCGCAAAAAAGTTGAGAAATCCCTGCGCAGGATCAACAGGACTCTCAAAACATTAAGCGAGGGCAACCAGGCATTGGTTCGGGCTGTTAGGGAATCGGATTTGCTAAAAGATGTGTGCGATGTTCTTATAAAATTTGGAGGATACGATTTTGCCTGGATGGGTTTTGTTGAAGGAAATAAGAAAAAGAATGTGCGACCTGCAGCAAAGGCAGGCGATGATGGTGGATATCTTGATAAAATTAGTTCTGATCTTAATAATATATTCGATGCTCATAATCCCATTGGAAAAACTATCGAGACAGCAAAGCCATATATTGTAAGAAATATAAAAAATGAATTTAGAAATAGTAGCTGGAGTAGAGAGGCAGTTAAAAGAGGATTTGTTTCTTTAATTGTACTTCCTTTAAAGGAAGAAGATTCTGTTCTTGGCGTACTTGCTATTTATACCAGAGACCAGGATGTATTTGATGATGAGGAAGTGTATCTCTTAGAAGAGTTGGCTGGTGACTTATCTTTTGGCATCAGAGTATTGAGGACCCGCGCTGCTCATGAAAAGGCAGAAAAGAAATTAGAAGAAAGTGAAGCAAAATACCGCACCCTGGCAGAGAACATAAACGTCGGGATATTCAGAAGCACTGTTGGGCCAGAAGGCAAGTTTCTGGAAGTGAATCCTGCAATGGTCAGGATGTTTGGTTATGATAGTAAAGAAGAACTTCTTTCTGTGAATGTATCCCAACTATATCAAAATCCGGCGGATAGAGCAAGATTTAATGAAAAGATGTTAAAGTATGGATTTATAAAAAATGAAGAATCCATATCAAAGAGAAAAGACGGAACTACGTTTATAGCCTCTGACACCACTGTTGCAGTTAAAGACGAAAACGGTAATGTATTATATTATGATGGTATTGTTGAAGACATTACTGAAAGTAAACAGGCTGAAAAGAATCTCAAGAGACTCAACCGCGCTCTCAAAACCCTGAGTGAAGGTAACAAAATCTTGATTCACGCAGTGAATGAGGCGGATTTGCTTAAAGACGTCTGTAATGTTTTGGTTAATGTCGGCGGTTACGATCTTGCATGGGTTGGTTTTGCTGAGCAGAATGAAGAAAAAAGTATACGGCTGGTAGCTATGGCAGGAGATGATGACGGATATCTCGATACAGTAAATTTCACGTGGGCGAATACATTTAATTACAATCCGATCGGAAGAGTTATCCAGACAGGCAAATCGTATGTTGTCTATGATATAGAAAAGGAATTTAAAAATGATAAGTGGAGTCGTGAAGCTGTTAAGAGAGGATATACATCTCTGATTTGTTTCCCCTTAATGGACAAAGATTCTGTTCTGGGTGTACTTACAATTTATACGAAAGAAACAGATGTTTTTGATGCTAAAGAAGTGCAGCTTTTAGAAGAACTTGCAAATGATATGACCTTTGGAATTAAAGTATTGAGAACCCGTATTGCTCATCAGAAAGCCGAGGAAGAAAAGGAAAAGATACAGGCTCAACTTATCCAGGCGCAAAAAATGGAAGCGGTGGGTATTCTTGCAGGAGGGATAGCCCACGATTTCAATAACATATTAACAGCTATTCAAGTGAGTACTGATCTTGCAATGATGGAAGTAGACCAAAATAGTACTTTATATGGAGATCTAAAGGAAGTACACCATTTAACCGAAAGAGCTTCAGATATTATTCGTCAGTTGCTTCTGTTTGGTCGTAAGCATCCCATGAAATTTATTCCGGTAAATCTTAATAAAACAGTTCTTGATTTGCGAAAAATGCTGCACCGTCTCATAGGAGAAGATATTGAAATAATTACGGAGTTGGAATCTAATCTCTGGCCTGTGGAGGCAGATAAAGGGACAATGGAGCAGGTGATTATGAATCTGGCAGTAAATGCCAGAGATGCTATGCCAAATGGGGGGCGATTAATACTTAAAACTTCCAATGTTATATTTGATAAAGCTCAGTGTAAAGATATACCAGCAGCAAGCCCCGGAAAGTTTGTTTGTTTTTCAGTATCTGATACCGGAATTGGTATGGATAAGGATACTATACAGCATATATTTGAGCCATTTTTTAGTACTAAAGGGATTGGGAAAGGGACTGGTCTGGGGCTTTCGGTTGTTTATGGTATAATTAAACAGCATAAAGGATGGATACAGGTAACCAGTGAGCCAGGTTCCGGTTCCACTTTTAAAATATATTTACCTGCTATTTCTAAAAAGATGAAAGGAAAGACAAAAGAAGAGGTTGTTCTGAAAAACTTTTCTGTCAGAGGTAAAAGAATATTGATTGTAGAAGACGAGGAAAAAGTTCGTGAATTTACCACAACTGGATTGAGCAGGAGTGGATACGTAGTATTCTCCGCTGCGAATGCAAAAGAAGCTGTAAGCATTTTTGAAAAAGAAAAAGGTAATTTCCATCTTATTCTCAGCGATGTAGTTTTACCGGATAAGAGCGGGATCGAATTAATAGAACATTTCCTTTCTCATAAGTCAGACCTTGGTGTTTTGTTAACCAGTGGATATACTGACCATAAGTCTCGTTGGCCTTTAATTAAGAAAAAAGGATTCCAGTTTTTAGAAAAACCTTATACACTTGGAGAATTACTTCAGGTTGTTCAGCAAATTGTTGCTTAAGAAAAGCTATCTTAATTTTGAGGGAATAATTTTAGGAGGATAGCGCTCATGATAGAAAACTTAAAACTTCGGGACAAGATGTTGATTTTTGTTCTTGGTATTAATCTTGTTATGTTATTTGCAGTCTTTGGGGTTTATTATACTTTTTCGAGAAAACTTGTGGTTAATGAAACACAGCAAAGAGCCACTGAAAAAGTAAGAGAGGTAATTGCTACACTGGATGGATATTTAAAGGAAAAATCAAAAATTGCATGGACTTTCAGCCAGCAGCCAATAATAAAAAGATGGTTAGAAACTAATAAAAGGAAAATTGTAGATCGACGTACGGATCCAGTTTATGGACAGATTATTGATTATTTTAAAAGTCTTGTTAAGAATGATGGAGAAATTTATACAGCTTTTCTTGCCAGTGAGAGGCTTCAGTGGTATTGGGATAGTGATGAAGTACATCTACCTGAGGATTACCAGGTTGGAAAGCGGCAGTGGTATATTAATGTAGTGAAATTAGGTAAACCCTGTTTTGATGTGGATACAGATATTGTAGATAAATCTGTTCGAGTTAATTACCGATATCCCATTTATAGTGATAAAGGAAAGCTGCTAGGGGTTGGGGGTATTGATATTAGTCTGGACAGTTTCAAAAAACTGATGTCGGAATTGGCCAGTGTTTTTAATACCGGGCAGGTTTTTTTGGTTGGTAAGGATGGAACTTTTCTCTACCATCCGGATGAGAATTTAGTATTGAAAAAAAAGCTTAGTGATTTTAAAGATGACGGTAAGCATTACAAGAATTTAGATATAGTTAATGGGAAAATACTCAATGGAGATAGCGGGATAGATGAGGTTGTGTTTAATGGTGAAAAACGTTATTTCATGTACAGGCCTGTTCCAAAACTTGGATGGACATTGGTATTGAGTGTAGCTGCCAGTGAAGTTAATGCGCCTTTAAAAATTCTGGCACGTACATCGGCTTTGATTATTATTTTGGCGCTGATTTTCCTTGTGGTTGTTATTATTTTACTTACTGATACCATTACCAAGCCTATTAATAAACTTGTATATATGCTTAAAGATATTGCAGAAGGTGAAGGGAATTTAACTAAACGGATTAGATTTCAGCGGAAGGATGAGGTAGGTGAACTTGCCAGATGGTTTAATATTTTTGTAGACAAACTTTATGAGATTGTTATCAAGGTGAAATCAAATGCTGAAGAGGTAGCAGGGGCAGCAAATGAAATTAGTGCAACTTCTGCTCAATTGGCTGCGGGTGCTGAGGAGCAAAGTACTCAGGCGAGTGAAGTTGCAACGAGTGTCCAGGAAATGACTGCTGCCATTGTTCGTAATTCAGAAAATGCCAAACAGACGTCCAGAATCTCGGAGGATGCAAGTCTTAAAGCACAGGAGGGTAGAGAAACGATTCAGATAATGCATCACGGTATGGAAGAAATTGTGACAGTGGCAGATAAAGCAGGTGAAATTATAAATTCACTTTCTGGGCGAGCTGAGCAGATTGGTGAGGTTATTAGTTTAATTGATGAAATTGCTGATCAAACAAATCTTTTGGCATTGAATGCAACGATTGAGGCTGCAAATGCTGGAGAGCAGGGACGTGGTTTTTCAGTTGTGGCGGATGAAATACGTAACTTAGCAGAGCGTACTACAGCAGCAATTCATGAGATTACCAAAACTATCGAAACCATCCAAAATGAGACTCAAGAGGCTTCTAAATCTATGGACGAGGTTCATAAAGTAGTTGCTGACGGGGAAAAAGCAGTTGAAAGAGTAGAAGATGTTTTAAAAGATATTATCCAGTCAGTCTCAGAAGCAACGTCAATGATACAACAAATAGCTGCTGTTTCGGAGGAACAAAGTACAGGAGCAGAAGAAATATCAAATAGTGTGACTGCCATCAGTGCTGTTACAAAGCAATCAGCTAATGGGGCTCAACAACTTGCCTCTACGGTACAAAATCTAAACCGGCAAACAGAAGCTCTTAAGAGTCTCGTGGAAGAATTTACACTGGATGAAAATGAACATTAAACAAATTCAAAGTGCCAATCTCAAATGACAGAAACAGGTAACGTTAGTTAATAACGAATAGTGAATAGTGTTTTAAATGATGGTTGCGGAAAATTAGCGCAGCGGTTTCCGCAACCTATTGTTCCAGAGACCGCTTGCGCTAATCTCTGTAGTGATTAGGAAGGAAGCTCAGAAGAAATTAATTGGGAGGTGGTGTGGGATCTCCTTTTTGCGTGCCGAGGATTAGGTTGAACTTGAGTCAAAGATGAAGGGGTGGATGTTATGTGCACGCTGTAGGGGAGCTTGAAAGGAGTACCTTAGGGCCTTCAAAAAGGCAGATTCTTTGGCTACTTTCTTCTAAAGAAAGTAGCAATTATTCTTTAATGACCTAACGTTAAAAGCAGAAAACTTAGTGC
>CAYYPT010000099.1:0-9618 GCA_964473625.1 uncultured bacterium
TCCACCAGTTCTCTTATTTTCCCCCTGATCTCTTTAAGAGTTTTTTTGCCTTCTTTTGTAATTTTATAATATTTTCTTTTTTTCCCATTAACGATCTTTTGATAAGAGGTCAAAAGACTATCTTCCTCCAGAGAGTGAAGAGTAGGATAAAGAGTGCCAAAACTAATATGATAACCATGCCTTGCCAGTTCTCTTGCTATTTCAGCTCCATATATTGGTTCTTTACTGGAATGATACAAAATATGAATTTTTATAAAGCCCAGAAAAACTTGTTTAATCATATCCATAATTATATACTTCTAATTTTGTATTATCACTTTCCGTTATCGAATATCGATAATATACTAATAATTTTTGGCCCTGTCAAGTATAAGTTAAGATATTAAATCCCTATTCCCTAAATACCTCAGGATTGACAATGTACTTAGGCCGTTTGCCCGATAATGCCGCTATAATGTTTTCCGCAGCAATAGCAGCCATTTTTTCTCTTGTTTCACCTGTTGCACTCCCGATATGAGGAAGAAGTAAGGTATTGGGGAGTTCAGTAAGTTCTTTTTCCACAACGGGTTCATTTTCGTAGACATCGAGTCCTGCACCTGCTATTTTACCAGATTTCAAAGCCTTCACAAGAGCTTCTTCGTCGATAACAGGGCCACGACTGGTGTTTATGATAATTGCCGAGTCTTTCATTATAGCGAACTCTTTATCTCCAATCATATGAACTGTTTGTGTTGTCAACGGAACATGGAGAGAAATTATATCTGATTTTTTTAACAGAGTATTGAGAGGTACTTTTTTTGCGTTTGCTTTATTCTCAAGTGTGCTATTTGTATGGTTGCTTGTATACAAAATCTTCATTGAAAAGCCGCAGGCTCTTATGCCCACAGCAGTACCGATTCTTCCGGCTCCTATTATACCTAAAGTTTTATTTGCAACCGGAAGACCAAGAAAGAGGGTAGGACTCCATCCATTAAATTTATTTTCACGTGTAAAAGTATCCGCTTCTCTGATTCGTCGTGCAGTACCAAGGATTAGAGCCCATGTCAAATCCGCCGTGGCATCTGTTAGGATGCCAGGTGTATTTGTAACAAGTATGTTTAATCTGCTTGCAGTGTCAATATCAATATTGTTATAACCAACAGCATAGTTAGATACAATTTTAAGGTTTTTGCCTTTTTTTAGGACGTCTGCGTCAACTGTATCGGTAAGCAAACAAAGAAGTCCGTTATAGTTTTCGATAACTTCAAGAAGCTCTCGCTTTGTAATGGGTCTTTCGTATGGAAAAATATCAACTCTGGAAATATGTTTTTTTAAAAGATCTATTCCCGGACTGGGAATATTTCTAGTTACAAATACTTTCTGTTCCATCATGCACCTGAATTTAGATAATTACGAGATTTTATATTTAAGTATAGATAATATTGACCTTTCAACTATTAAAGTATTAAAGTCCGGTAGGAAGATCAATAAAAATCGTTTCCAGTCCAAATCTTTCTTGAATAATTTCTCCAACAGCTTTTACCCCTAGAGTTTCAGTAGCATAGTGTCCGGCAAAGATAACATTTATGCCAGCCTCCTTGGCTTCCCAATAATGCGAATGAGCGGGCTCACCGGTAACAAAAGTATCTATTCCGCATTCAATAGCTTGGTAAAGCATACTTAAACCGTCGCCGCTTACGTAAGCCAGCCGCTTCACCTTTGCTGGGCCAAAATCCCACACGGACGGCTTACAACTCAGCCTACTTTCTATATGTTTCACCAAGTGTGAAAGGGAAACAGGTTCTTTAAAACTCACCTCTTTACCAATAACTACTCCGTGATACTCTCCGAAATCTCCAGTTACAGGCCATCCCAGAATTTCTTCTATCTGAGCATTATTCCCCAATTCTGGATGGATATCAAGAGGAAGATGGGCAGCATAAAGAGCAATGTTAGAGTCAATAAGTACTCGAATCTTCTGATACATGGAACCTGTCAGAGAAACTGACTTACCCCAGAAAAGCCCGTGGTGAACAAACATAAAATCACTTCCGATATCCTTTGCCTTTTTGATAGCATCAAAAGAAGCATCCACAGCAAGCGTTACTTTATTTACTTCTCCTTTATTTTCAACTTGTAAACCGTTAAGACTGATATCTTCTATTCTCTGGATTTCCAGAAGTGTATCAAGAAAACCAGATAGTTCTTTTGTCCTCATTCTTTTACTCCAAAAATTGTATTAAGCGATTTGCCGCTATCTCTCCCCCATTGGTTGGAAGATAACGCCATTTGTGATTTTCTGAAAAAAACTGTTCTATATGAGGTTCCCAATTCCCTGATAAAAAATCTTCTATGGGAAGAAGTTTAGACGCCATATTATCTTTCATCCACTGAACTAATATATCACACTCAGGAAAATCATTCCGCAATACGTAGAGCAGTGGTGTATGATTGGCATAACATTCTGCTACAATACCGTATCCTGGTTTTGAGAGAACCAAGTCGCTTCCAGCTACAAGATCAGGAAAAGTTATTCCCTCTCTTGGAAAAGTAAAAACTCTTTCATACCGGCTTTCCGGAAAGGGAGAAAGAAAAAAAATATTATCCATTTCTCTCAAAGAACTCCATGGAATTAACTCTTTATCCCATTGAGGAAGTGCAAGAAGAACTACCTTATCCTCATTATTTACCCCAATCTTTTTTCGCACTTCTATTCTATCCTCTTTTGCCTTTCTGGCAACAAGTGGAATATCTTCAACATTCTGAAAAGCTTTCATGGGTCCGTGCATGGGAAGACGGAGAAGAAGGGAAGCCTTTGAGTAATCATCACTAATAGTTTTTGCAACTTCCCTAAACTCTGGCTTTTCAGATACCCATGACTCATAAATCCAGTCCCAACCAAAATTTCCCATTCCAATAGATGGCAATGCTGCTCTTTGGGCAATTCTGAAAGCCGGGGGAGGGATATCTCCAAAAATAAGATCAACTTTCTCTTTTTTTATAAAGTTTATTTCTTTTGAGAAAATTTCCTCCCATTTTTCCTCTATTTTTATCCACTGGTGCAAGGTTTCATCTTTATCAATCCAGAAACTTGTCTGTTGAACAGCTCCTACATCCAAGTTAATCAGCTCATAACTGTATTCTTTATTAAGAGATGAATTAAATAGCCATTCTGGTGCAGAAGTCCTAATAAAAATTTTGAGAGAAGGATACTCTTTTACCAATGCTTTTATAACTTCCAGCGATCTTACCGCATGTCCCCATCCATGTCCTGATATATAAAATATTATCCTTTTTACTGTATCATTTGTCATCTTTTAACCTTTTAAAATCCCCGACAACACCATGGAATCATCTCTCATTTTTCTGAACTGTATCGATTTCAAAAATCACTGTGCCTCCCCCGGTATATTCACAGGGATCGAGACACTGAACACGTGCTGGTTTTCCATGTTCTGGTGCCAGTCCCAGATCTACTGGTTCAACACCGCGACCAAGTGCAACATAGTACGGCATAAGAGAACTCAATGAATGCATGCATATCCTACATGACTGGTATTTATCCAAAATGTATCCATCTCTTAAATAAAATATATCACCCCTGTTATAGACCGGACAGGTCCCCTTTATGTCAACTACTTTTATTCGCAAATCCATGGTTTAATTCCTTATCGTCAAATAGAAGATTATAAACTGCCTGCCATAGATGTTCAGTAAATCGCACCAGTGTTTCCCTCGGAGACTTTTCAAGATAATCTTCAATATGAAGAGGCAAGCCTATTTTTAGTGAAAGATGTCGTTTTGGTAGAAAAAACTTATTGGTTCCTTTAATAGAAGCCGGAAAAACAGGAATTCGCTCATATCCTTCTTCCCAGAGATCATAAACAATTTTTGAAAGGCCTTTTTTAAATTTTTTAAGTTTGCCGACCATCCCTGTTCCACCCTCAGGGAAAAGACAAACCAACTTACCATTTCTTAAACTATCCTTCACCGATTCAAACATCTTTTTGGTTGATCCACCCCTCTTCACAGGAACAGCACCTACTGCTTTTATCCGATGAGAAATAATCCCTGCCAGACGGCTTCCCAGAAATTTGGCTGGTATTTTAACACCACGGCCAAATCTTTGGAGAATGTAATCAGTAACATATTCACAGCACTTTTTATTATCAAAAAGCTCATACGTTCCTACATAATGAATCTGGCGAGGAATCAGAGCGCTGAGGAAGAAAACATCTTTCCAGTTAAGATGATTAGGTGCTAAAACACCAGCTCCAGTTTTGGGGATGAAATTTAATCCTGAAACAGAAATTCTCTGGGTTCTCAAAACTCCTAAAGTTCTTCGTACCCAAACTTCGTAAGAATTCATTCCATTCCTTGGTCTCTTGCTTCACGTAATCGATTTATGAGACGTTTCATGTCATCCGGCAAATCTGAATCAAAAAAGCAATGTTCACCAGTTATAGGATGAATAAATCCTAATGTTTTTGCATGAAGTGCCTGCCGTGGCATTATATTCAAAAGCTCCATTGCTAATGCAGTTTTCGCTTTGTTTAATCCTCCCAGTTGGCGACCTCTCCCCCCGTAAGTATGATCACCAAAAACAGGATGTCCAATATAAGACAGGTGAACTCGTATCTGATGTGTCCGACCTGTTTCTAGACGTAGTGATAAAAAAGAAGCGAGAGGGAATTCATCCTCAACGTTAAAGTGAGTCACAGCATTTTTCCCAACTGCGGCTACTTTAATCTTTCTTCTATCTTTGATACTTCTAGATAGAAGTGTTTCTATAGTACCAGAACTTTCGCTAAATTTCCCCCACACTACTGCAACATATTGTCGTATAACTGATTTCTCTGCAAATTGTTTAGCAAGGTTTTGATGCACATTATCGTTTTTTGCCACTACCAAAAGACCGGAGGTATCTTTATCAAGACGATGAACAATACCAGGACGGTAAGGTTCATTAACAGTTGAAAGGTTTTGACAGTGCGCCAGAAGAGCGTTTACCAATGTTCCACTAGAATGACCAAAGGCCGGATGTACTACCATACCGGCCTTTTTATTAACTACAAGAAGAAAATCATCTTCATAAACAATACTTAACGGAATTTCTTCGGGCAAAAGTTCCATAGCACGGGGTTCAGCAACAAATACTGAAATTTTCTCCAATGGCTGAACAAAATGATTTGGCTTTACATTCCTCCCATCCACTGTAACAAAACCTTCTTTGATGAGTCGCTGAACTTGGCTTCTTGAAACTTTTCCTATCTCTCTAACTAAAAAAGTATCCAGTCTCTCCTTTCCTTTATTTTCAGGAACTAAAATCTCTATTTTCTGCTTTTCCATTCAAACAATTTCTCTTGCCCTCTCATGGTGCAATTTTTCATTTTTCTTATCAAGAATAAACACTGACAAAAAAAGCAAAAAAACTCCAATAACAACAGCAGAATCAGCTAAATTGAATACTGGCCACCTTAAATTTCCTACTCCTACGTCAATAAAATCTACAACTTTTTTGTAGAAAATACGATCAACAAGATTACCAAAAGCTCCACCCAATATGAGCGCCAGACTTCCCTTTATTGCCATCCCTTCATCACGATGCGCAAAGAGGTAAACCAGTACTCCTAAACTTGCCAGAACAGACAAAATAGTAAAAAAAGATCCGTTACTAACTTTAATCCCAAAAGCTATTCCAGGATTCTCAATATACGTTATCTTAAAAAAATGTCCCAGAATAGGAATAGATTGGCCAAGCATCATTGTATGCCTTACAACTATTTTAGTTGTCTGATCTAGAATGACAACTATTCCAAATAGTAAACCAATTTTCACTCTGGTTCTCCTAAAACGAGTGCAGTTCTACCTTTTTCTTTTTCTTCTTTAGACTTGCACTGTATACAAAAACGAGCATGTGGCACAGCTTCTAACCGTTCCCTGCTAATTGGCTGACCACATGCGTGGCACAATCCATAGGTTCCCTTCTCGATCCTTTCCAATGCTTTATCAATGTGATATAGAAGACGGCCGTCTCTCTGAGCGTAAAAGAAACTCTTCTCTCTTTCCATTGTATCCGTTCCTTGATCTGCCATGTGAAAAGCATATGCGGAATGATCGCCCGTGGCTTCCTTAAGAGTATTTTCCATTTCTGTTTGCTTAATAGAATCCATTTCTGCAATAAGTTCTTCGCGCTTTTTTAAGAGTAGTTTCTTAAAGTGATTAAGATCCTTCTTATTCATACAAATTCTCCTCCTCGTATTTCCAAAAAATTTCTTAAACCCTCAAATACGAATCCGTTCTATACCAACGTGAACTTTTTCATTATCAATGTTCCATTCTTTCTGAAAATCACCTTCTTTAAACTGTGCCATAATAGAAACAGCCAAAACTTCTTCCTGGACATAATTTTTTTTAGAAGTAATCGCCCTGTGTATGCCAGGAGTAGCATCATAGTAAATCTTGATTCTATCTGTCACCTGAAACCCCGCTTCTTTCCTCATGTGCTGTACTCTGTTTACAAATTCTCGCGCTAACCCTTCAGCCACAAGATCTTCATCAAGATTTGTATCCAACGCCACAACCAATTCACTATTTGATTGAACTACCAGCCCTTCTAATGCTTCAGAAACAATTTCGACATCTTCCAGCCTTATTTCTACATCATTTTCTCCATCCAAACTAATTAAAATTTTATTATCTCTTTCAAGTCGGGCTATTTCATCTGTGTTAAAGTTTCGGATAACTTCAGCAATTTTATTTACATTAGAACCAAACCGTGGACCAAGATTCTTGAAAACAGGTTTTGCCCGTTTTTCCATAAGCTCTGATGCATCGTTTGCAAATTCTATTCGACGAACATTCACCTCCTCAGTAATTAATCTCTCAAAGACTTTTATAGCCTCTCTGCGCTTTTCTCCAGAGGCTACAATAATTGTACGAGCAAGAGGCTGTCTTACTTTAATCCCGGCTTCATTCCTTGCTGATCTACATAGAGTAACAACTTCTCTAACAACTTTCATTCTATCTTCTAGAAGTTCATCTATAAACTGATAACGCTCTTCTGCAGGATCAGGATAAGTGGAAAGATGTACACTTTCCCATTCTTCAACGCCGGCGGAGTTCAAATTTCTATATATATCCTCAGAAAGGAAAGGAGAAAATGGAGCCACAAGCTTAGCTATGGTAAAAAGCACCTCAAACAGTGTTTGATAAGCAGAAAGTTTATCCTCACCCATCTCTGCTTTCCAGAACCGCCGCCTGTTCCTGCGAACATACCAGTTAGAAAGATCATCAATCACAAAATCCTGAATTTCTCTGGCGGCTTTGGTTACATCGTATCGGGAGAGATAAGTTTCAAGCCGTTTAACAAGAGAATTAAGAGTCGAGATAAGCCACCGATCTATTTCAGGCCTTTTCCCCACCGGGATGGGTTTTCCAGAATATGAGAAATTATCAATATTTGCATATAGAACAAAAAAACTGTAAGTATTAACCAAAGTTCCGAAAAACTTACGAAGAACTTCTTTAACGCCATCCTCATCAAAACGTGTCGGCACCCAGGGAGGACTGACTGTAAAAAGATACCATCGAAGAGGATCTGCGCCCTCATTATCCAGAATACTTGAAGGATTAACAACATTCCCCCTGGATTTGGACATTTTTTGACCTTCCTTATCCAGAATCAATTCAATGGATAAACAAGTTTTGTATGAAGGTTCGCCCGAAATCATCGTTGATATTGCAAGCAGAGAATAAAACCATCCTCTTGTCTGGTCCACGCCTTCAGCTATAAAATCAGCAGGAAAGTTCTTCTCAAAACGTCCGTCTTTCTCAAACGGATAATGAAACTGTGCATAAGGCATTGCCCCCGAATCAAACCAGCAGTCGATTACTTCTGGGGTTCGTTTCATCATTGCCCCACATTCAGGGCAACGAATTTCAATCTCATCTATGTAAGGTTTGTGAAGATCTGTAATTTCCTTTAATCCAGAAAGTTTTTTAAGAGTCGCAATGCTGTCCACAGCTATCTGTTTTGAACATACAGAACATGTCCAGATATTTAATGGAGTTCCCCAATATCTATCTCTGGAAAGTGCCCAATCCACGTTGTTTTCAAGCCATTGGCCAAAGCGTCCTTCTCCTACTTCTCTGGGAATCCAGCGTATCTTTTTGTTGTTTTCGATTAATTGGTCTTTTACCAATGTGGTTTTTAAATACCAGGATTTCTTCGCATAATAGAGAAGAGGCGAATCACAGCGCCAGCAGTATGGATATGAATGTGTGTACTGTTCTTCAGAATAAAATCGGCCCTTTTCTTTGAGATAATTTATAATTTCTTCTTCTACCTCCGGATCTTTAACATATCTTCCTTCCCACAGAGATACTTTTTCATTAAAAAGCCCTTTTTCATTAACTGTGTGTTGAGCAGGGAGCCCAATCTTTGTTCCTAGGCAATAGTCATCTTCTCCATACATCACAGCAGTATGAACAACACCTGTTCCTTCCTCTGTGGTAACGAAATCTGCTGTAGCAATATAATAGGCTGGATGTTTTTCATCTGCAAGATTCACAAAATCGAATAATGGATAATACTTCCAGCCTTCCATTTCTCTTCCGAACAACTTCCTTACAATTTTAAAATCTCCCTTTAAAACATCCAGTCTGTTCTCGGCCAGATAGTAGGTTTCTTTCTTGCCTTCTAACTTTTGTTCAACTTCAACATAAAGAATATCTGGACCAACAGCAAGTGCTACATTACCAGGAAGAGTCCAGGGAGTTGTTGTCCAGGCCAAAACAAATCTATTGTCTCCATCCACAAGGGGAAACTTTAACGTTACTGCCCTTTCAGTAACTTCACGATATCCAAGAGAGGTCTCGTGACTTGAAAGGGCTGTTTCACATCTCGGACAATACGGTAAAATTTTGAATCCTTGATAAAGAAGTCCTTTCTCCCACATCTGAGCCAAAAGCCACCAGACTGTCTCGATATACTCATTGGTATACGTAATATAGGGATCATCCAAATTCACCCAAAAACCAATTCTTCTAGTTAGTTCATTCCACTCTTTTAAATACTTAAAAACAGACTCACGACATTTTTTATTAAATTTGTCGACACCATACGATTCGATCTGATCCTTATGTTCAAAACCCAGTTCTTTTTCAACTTCGATCTCTACAGGAAGTCCATGGGTATCCCAGCCGGCTTTTCTGGTAACTCTATACCCTTTCATTGTCATGTAACGACAGGCAAAATCTTTTATAGTTCGGGAAATAACATGATGTATTCCTGGCTTCCCATTAGCTGTAGGAGGACCTTCATAAAAAACAAAAGGACGGTCTTCCGGTCGGGTTTCAACAGATTTTTGAAAAATATCGTTCTTTTCCCAGAAATCTAATATTTCTTGCTCTAATTTGGGAAAGTCGATTGGGTTTTTAACTTCACGAAACAATTTGGCTAAACTCCATTTTCAAGAACACGATTCCTTTGAATTTTGGGGATATTATCATCTTTGATCACCAGTAAATCAATATCACTCTCATGTGTGGGAACCCCACGGGCATATGACCCAAATAAAATAATGGTTCTTCACGGAAATGCGTACTTTATAATTCATTCATAACAACATCATAAAT